>QHVR01000249.1 GCA_003223595.1 Acidobacteriota bacterium | reverse complement strand
GTGCTTGATGCGACCGAGATGGAAGGATGCGAGGGGAGAATGATCGGGAGCTGAATGACTAAGGAATCGGCATGATAAGGATCACGATCAACTGTGACCAGCGTCACAGAAATCAAAAGCCAATCGGCATTAAATAGGCACAATTGAACTAGGCCTTCTAGTCATAGGATCGCCCGGCTCCAACCCACAGAACCCCACAAGCCGTTACCCCAGACGGCGGGAGCCGGGCGCTTGAAGGCTGAGAAGATGCAGCCCTCCCACACTCCCCTTGCTATCCCCGATTCGTGTCATAACCTCCGCGGGCTGCGTGTCCGCATTGCCACACCTGTCTCTTACAAGACACGTACTTTGCCTCTCCGAATGCGCTAACCCCTTCTGTTCTAAGTACCTGCAATCTGGCCTGAACGGTGCCTATGTAAACGGCAGTGGCAACAGGGCTCGCGGGTGAGCTGGAAATTTCAGGAGGAGTTATGCAAATGGCAATCACGTTCATGGCGGTCGTGGCAGGAATGGTTTTCTCGTTAGCCGTGGCCTTGCTCGCAGAGGAACTGATCTTCGGGCAGGTGTTCCGGCTCTTCGCGCGGCAAGCAGCAACTATGAAATCGGAAGAGAAGCACTGAGAGGTAAAGGAGAACGACAATGCTGGCACTCAGAAATCTGCTGATGTATGGCGGCTTCGGGATGATTCTCGCGGCCATGGGGATCTTGGCCTACGATCTCTATCGCGAAGTGGCGTATCGAAGGGCGCTTGCCATGCCAGGGATTACCCCCATCCCAACGGCCCCGGAGTGGAGGTGGCGCCGCTCCGTCGCCCTAGTGTTTCTTGCCTGGGGACCCATTCTGGTGGCCTTCAGCATAGTGGTCGTACCGAGTGGGATGGCCGGAGTCCGCGTGAGCCAAACCAGCGGAACGGAACCGGGAACACTCTATCCCGGCGTCCATCTGGTCAAACCGCTCGTGGAAGACGTCGCGTTATTCGATATTCGCGACCAGGTATTCACTACCGGGAGTTTGGAAGACGGAAAGGCGGCCATTGCGAAGGCTCCCTCCAAACCGGAACTTCTCGACGCACAAGCGAAGGAGGGACTCACTCTGGGTCTGGCCATCACGGTCCGGTACCGGCTCGATCCCAGACACCTTGATTACATTCACAGCAATTTGCCCCAGCCCGTAGAGAAAGAAATCGTGCCGCCGGTGGTCGCGAGTGTATGGCGGGAACTGATACCCCATTACACCGTGAAAGATGCGTTTTCTGCGAAGCGCGAGGAAGTTCGCCAGCGCGCGGCGGACCTGATCACCCAAAAACTTGCGGCCGATGGCATCGTCGTCAAAGAAGTCATGCTGCGCGATATTCAACTTCCCAAAGAATACGCGGAAGGATTGGAGACCCTGCTGTTGAAGGAGCAGGAAAACGATCGCATGGGCGTGGAAACGGAACTGAAGCAGAAGCAGGTCAAGATCGCGGAATTGGAAGCGGCAGCCAGCAAGGCGCGGCAGATCAAACAGGCCGAAGGAGAAGCCCGGGTTCGCGTACTGCAGGCCAAAGGAGAGGCGGACGCCATGCAGTACACGCTGCCGCTGAAGGAAAAACAGATTCAGCAAAGCAAACTGGAGGCGGCGGCCCGCAAAGAAGCTACTATCCAAAACGCGGAAGCGGCCGCGCAAGCCAAAGTCATCGACAGCAAGGCTGAAAGCGAACGTCGCAAGCTGCTGGCCGAGGCGGAAGCTGACAGAATTCGGGTGACTGCGGCTGCGGACGCCGAACGCATGCGCAGCGAGGGCGCGATTCTGAAACAAAATCCGCTGCTGATCAACAAGATTGTGGCTGAACGCTTGTCCGACAAATTGCAGATCATGATGGTCCCCGCAGATGGCAAGTTCTTTTTTGCCAATGACGTGCTGCACAGCATGAACATGGCGAATCAGGCCAGTCAGAGTGAACAGGGGGAAGCACAACCCCACTAGGCGACGCGATTAGAGGAACGGCTACGCCGAATAAAGAGAAGAACCTGTTCGGCAAGCCCGACGACGGTGTCCAAACAGTACAGAGGAAGGATGAGGTGCCATGCGTCAGCCGATTTATAATTCGGGCATTCCAGGCATCTTGAAATCGGTGAATCTGGCTTGCCGACCGGCTCGTGTGCGCCGGGTCGCCAGATTCGGCGTGCACTGCCTCATCGTGCTGTTATGCACATTTGCATCTGCCTCTGATTGGAGCAGCTCAGAAAAGCAACTGGCGCAAAAGATTGCGGCGGTCACCGGCCCCGGAGCAGCAGCATTGACCATCCAGAATCGCTCATCCCTGGGCAAACGCGATACTGAGATTGTGCAGAACGGGATGGAAAGCGCCCTCCAGGAAGTCGGCGTACGACTTGTGAACAACGAGCAAGCGGCTACATCAATCGCGGTCTCGCTGTCGGAAAACCAAACAGCTTACGTATGGATAGCCGAAGTTCGGCAGGGTACGGCAGACTCCGCTGTCGTGATGGTCTCAGTTCCGCGAACCGCAGCAACCACCAGGCTCCCTGACTCGATGCCAATGACTCTCGTCAAGACGTTGCTGTGGAGCGGCAACAAGCCCATTCTGGACGTGGCTATCCTGGAGGGAGATGCATCGCCCACGCGCATCGCGGTGCTCAGCCCTGAAGATCTCTCTCTGTACCGTATGCAGGCAGGAAAATGGCAAGCGGAACAGAAGCTTTCCATCAACCACCTGAAACCATGGCCGCTCGACCTGCACGGCAGGCTGATTCCTACCCGGGATCATGCATTGGATCTATACCTTCCCGGCGTGTTCTGCCAGACAGCAAGCGCCGCGACCCTGAACTGCCGGGAGAGCGATGATCCATGGCCTCTGGGTATTATCAGCACTCCTTCTGCTGGCTCTTCCACCGCTCCGCTGTTGGCCGGTTTCTTTACTCCACGACGTAATTTTTTTACCGGGGTGATCGCTCCGGCGATCGGTAAGTTTAGCGCCGCGCCGAAGTTCTATTCCGCCGCATTCCTGCCCAGGGATAAATACGTCCTGTGGCTCTTCGCGGCTACAGACGGGAAACTACACATCCTGGACGGCATTCGAGACCAGATCTCGCTAACCGACTTTGGCAGTGATATTGCCACCGTAAGAACAAACTGCGGCGCAGGATGGCAAGTACTTGCGACAAATGCAGACGACCAAAGCGGCGACTCGGTGCGAGCGTATGAGTTGCCAGACCGGGATCCGATCGCCGTCAGCGCGCCCATCAATTTGCCGGGCAAAATCTCAGGATTGTGGACCCAGGCAAACGGCGATAACGCAATTGCGGTCGCAAAGAATCCAGAAACAGGCAGCTATGAAGCGTACCGGCTTACAGTGGCTTGCAATTAGTGTTCTGCTGATCTCGGCTTTGAGCGCGAACGCGGATACGCGCCCGCAGTATGGGGGAACTCTGCACATCACTACCAGCATGAGTACATCATCCCTGGATCCGGCTGAGATGCCCGACTCGGTGGGTGCGCGCAATCTGGTTGCACTGATCTTCGATACTCTTGTCATTGTGGATGCCACTGGCCGGCCACAAAGCGCTCTGGCAGAGTCCTGGCAAAGCGTTGCGGGAGATCGGGGAGTAGAGTTCCATCTGCGGCGGAACGTGAAGTTTCACGACGGAAATCCGCTGACTACCGAGATTGTCGTCTCTTCCCTGCGCAAAGCCAATCCCGCGTGGAACGTCACCGCCGGTGGAGACGTTGTCTCAATCGAGTCTGCGGGCGCCATTCCTGAGCTCTTACAGGAACTTTCCTTATCTCGAAATGCCATCGCCAAGAGGGATGCCACCGGCAATCCCAGCGGAACCGGTCCCTTTCACATCGTTGACTGGCAACCTGGCAAAAGACTGGTGGCAGCCGCAAACGAGGATTATTGGAATGGGCGACCTTTCGTCGATGAAATCGATATTGATATGGGAAGAACGTTCCGCGATCAGATGAACGCTCTGGAGAGTGGCAGGGCAGATTTGGCAGAAGTGGCGCCGGAACAAATGCACCGCGCAGTTTCGCAGCGTTATGAACTCCTGCGCTCAAGCCCCATTGAGCTGATCGCTTTGAAATTCGCCAAGGAGGCTGCTTCTGCCCAGGAGAAGGCTTCCCGCGACGCTCTGCGCCTGAGTATCGAGCGTCAATCCATGCATAACGTCCTGCTGCAAGGTGCGGGCCAGCCCAGCGCGAGCTTACTTCCCACGTGGATGAGTGGTTACGGATTTGTCTTTTCCACCGAGCCCGATCGCTTACGAGCGCAGCAGTTGCGGGACCAGATTCCGGGCGTGCCTTCTTTCACGCTGGGCTACGACAATAATGATCCGCTGGCGAGGCTGTTGGCCGAGCGCGTTGCGTTGAACGCAAAGGAAACGGGATTGTCGGTACAGTTGAACGCTTCCGCCACCGAACTCCGGCTGGTGCGAATTCCTCTGGCCTCCTGCGATCCCTGGTCTTCGTTGCTGGTTCTCAACAATCAGTTGGGTCTGCCGCCAATTGAGGCGAAGGCACATTCTCTCGATCAATTATTTGCTTCCGAACAGAGCATGCTGGCGAGTGGACGCATCATCCCGCTCTTTCATTTGCCTCTTGCCTATGCCGCCGGGACGAATCTCCGCGACTGGACTGTGATGCCTGGCGGAAAGCTGAATGTAACGGGCGCGTGGCTGAAGAGCTCCCAACCATGAGCTTTCGACGGAAACTCCTTCTCGTTTTTTCCGTCAGTGTGGCCTTGTCCGTCGCAGCCGTTGCCTGGCTGGTGCAGGAGGTGACGCGAAAGGCGTTCGAAGAAACCGAGAATCAGCGCACGTCGCAATTAGTCGGGCAATTTCAGCGCGAATTCAACCGCCAAGGAGAAGAGGTCACAAGGCGAGTAGAAAACATCGCGGCTTCCGAGACGGTGAACCGAATGGGGGCGGCGCTGAACGGGACCTCCGCCGATTCAGCAGAGTACTTTGATTTGGCGCGTTCGCTCGCCGAAAGCCACCAACTGGACTTTCTCGAATTGCTCGATTCACGCGGAATGATTGTGTCTTCAGCACAGTGGGCCGCGAAGTTTGGATATCCCGAACCAGCGTTCCAGATCCTGTCGCCGTCCGCTCAACAGCCAGCGTTCCTGAAATTGGAGCAACTTCAGGACTCGACCGCTCTGGGCCTCTTCACTGTACGCACCAGCGCTGGCCGCGAACATCCGGTATACGTTGTTGGTGGACGCCGCCTCGACAAGACTTTCCTGTCTACGCTGAATGTCGCTCCGGAAATGCGCGTCCTGCTGTATCAGAATAGAGGCGAGACATTCTCTGCCGACCTCCTCGTCAATGCTTCTGCGTCTTCTCGGGATGCCCGGGCTGCTGAAAAGCTTGCCCCTTTGGTCGACGCCGTGAGACGCAGCAACCAGGAGATGTCCACGCCTGTCAGGTGGTCATCGGACCGAGCCGATGAGGAGATCTTTCACGCCATTCCTTTGCGCGGTCTGGGAGAAAATCGCCCACTATTGGGCATTTTGCTCATTGGGCAATCCCGGCGCAACTATGTGCAACTGAGCCGAAGAATTAAGGACGCCGCACTGCTGGCCGGAGCCGGTGGAATCGTTCTCGCCCTCTTCCTCAGTGGCTGGGCTGCGGCTCGCGTCACGCGTCCCATTGAAGAACTCGCCGGCGCAGCGCAGAGCGTGGCTGCGGGAAGCTGGGACACTCGCGTGCAAGTGAACGGACATGACGAGGTATCGCAGCTAGCCAACTCATTCAATCAAATGACGACGGAGTTGCTGGCGCAAAAAGAGCGCCTGGTGCAAGCCGAGCGGGTTGCGGCCTGGCGCGAGCTGGCCCGGCGTTTAGCTCACGAGCTGAAGAACCCTCTCTTCCCTCTTCAACTCACGGTTGAGAACCTGATTCGTGCCCGAACTCAGAGTCCTGAGCAGTTCGAAGAAGTTTTTCGGGAAAGCTCGCAGACTCTGCTCAGCGAGTTGGCAAACCTGAAAGGGATTATCGGCAGATTCAGCGAGTTCTCGAAAATGCCGCAACCGCAGTTGCAGCGAGTGAATGTCAACCAGGTGCTCCGAGGCGTGGTGCAGTTGTTCCAGGCACAATTGAATGTGCCGGGAAAACCTGCCATCGAATGCCGTTCGGAGACGGACGAAAGCCTTGGCACCATAGCAGCGGATCCGGAACTGCTGCACCGCGCTATCTCCAATCTCGTACTCAATGCGATGGACGCGATGCCACAGGGCGGAAAGCTCACCTTGCTCAGCCGCCGCGAGCCTCAGAAGGTTGTCATCGAAGTGGCCGACACCGGCACGGGGCTTACGCCCGAAGAGTGCGCGCGCATTTTCACTCCTTATTACACCAACAAGCAACACGGAAGCGGTCTCGGCTTGGCGATCGTGCAGTCGGTCGTGAGCGATCATGGGGGAACCATCACCGTGCGGAGCCAGCCGGGAAAAGGAACTGCATTCGTGATTGAATTGCCGGAGCGTCCTGAGTTATTAGCTGAGATCGCCGAAAGTCGTGCGCAACATGCAGGCGAGCCGGTCCGAAACTGACGAGGAGGAGAGCCGTTGAAAGCCCACTTGCTGATTGTCGACGATGAGGCCAACACACTGGCTTCGCTCTCTCGTGCTTTCCGGCTTGCGGGACATGAAGCCACCGTTTGCGACAACGCCGCCAAAGCACTCGAACTGGCGAAAGCACAGAATTTCGACTTGATTCTCTCTGACGTAGTGATGCCGGGGAAGGATGGGCTGGCCTTGCTGGAG
>QHVR01000792.1 GCA_003223595.1 Acidobacteriota bacterium | reverse complement strand
AAAACTTGTAGTTTAGAGGGTAGAACCGGAATCAGGCAAGCACACGCGCGAATCTAATAGGAACTGGCCGATTCTTGGTATCCGGAAGTGGGATGCAAAAAGACGAGTTGACGATGTTTCTGCGCAGTTGTTATAGTAGTCAGGTTCCGCGAGTTCATCCAAGCTTGCTGTGTGCTGCTGATTTTCTGCGGCGGTGTGCGTGGAAGACAGGCAGTTGAGCTGTAGAGAAATGCGTTTCCGAGTAGAGAAGTGATCGGAAACTTTCCTCGCTAGAACGTTCCTGCGACGCCTTTCGCCCTTATGCGGAAGGATATGCAGGGCAAGGCTGACGAAACGGAGTGCCCCCGCGAATGGGCCGGGCGCCACCGTCGGCAGCGATAGCCTGAACGGGAATCCAGAATCTCTCTCTGGCGCTGGTTTGCGCGTAAGCAAGCTGCGCGGTGAGAAGTAATGGCCGCAGATGTTGGCCATGCCACGGATACGCGTCTAGAACAGTGGGTTTTGATTTGTCCGCTGCCTGCGCGATGAGCAGGCGAGTGTGCGGCTAAGGAGTGGCAAGAGTGCCTACGTTTAATCAGTTAGTAGCCCAAGGCCGGAAGCGGCCTCGTTACAAAACGGCAAGCCCTGCGCTGCAGGGATGTCCGCAAAAGCGCGGCGTTTGCACGCGTGTGTACACGCAGACCCCGAAGAAGCCGAACTCGGCTCTCCGTAAGGTGGCGCGTGTGCGGTTGACGAATGGCATTGAGGTCACGACGTATATCCCCGGAGTCGGGCACAACCTGCAGGAGCACTCGATTGTGCTGATCCGCGGAGGGCGCGTGAAGGATCTCCCGGGCGTGCGCTATCACGTGATCCGCGGGACTTTGGACGCCGTGGGTGTGGCTGGACGCCAGCAAGGGCGCTCGAAGTACGGAGCGAAGCGGGCTAAGAAGGGTTAAGAGAGTTTCAGGTTTCAAGTTTCGAGTATTCGGTTTTGAAACGCGAAACTGGAAACTGTGGCTGAGGAGCTAAGAGTTACATGCCTCGTAAAGGACATATCGCAAAGCGGACGGTGCCGGCCGATGCAGTGTACGCGTCGGACCTGGTCACCAAGTTCATCAATTCGATGATGTGGCAGGGCAAGCGGTCGACGGCTGAGGGCATCTTCTATGAGGCGCTCACGAAGCTGGAGTCCAAGGGCGGCGATGAAGCCTTGAAGCTATTCAAAAAGGCCGTCGAGAATACGAAGCCTCTGCTCGAAGTGAAGACCCGACGCGTGGGTGGCGCGAATTACCAGGTACCGGTCGAGGTGAATGCCGATCGGCGAACTTCGCTGGCGATTCGCTGGATCATCTCGTATGCGCGTGGACGCGGCGAAAAGGGAATGGTCGACAAGTTGAGCAATGAGTTGCTGGACGCAGCCAACAGCCGCGGCGCCGCCATCAAGAAGAAAGAAGACGTACATCGCATGGCGGAAGCGAATAAGGCGTTTGCGCATTATCGATGGTAGAGATTTTGTTGGCCGATTACGAAATTACCAAATTAGGTTGAAAGAGATATAGGTCGTGCCTAGAACAGTCCCATTAGAGCGTTGCAGGAATATCGGCATCATGGCGCATATTGATGCCGGGAAGACCACTACGACGGAGCGCATCCTGTTTTATACGGGGCGGACGCACCGCATCGGAGAGGTGCACGAAGGCACTGCCACCATGGACTGGATGGAGCAGGAGCCGGCATCACGATTACATCCGCTGCGACGACCTGTACCTGGCGCGACATTCGCATCAACATTATCGATACGCCCGGGCACGTGGATTTCACGGCCGAGGTGGAGCGGTCACTGCGCGTGCTGGACGGTGCCGTCGCCGTGTTTGACGCGGTTCACGGTGTGCAGCCGCAGTCGGAAAAAGTGTGGCGCCAGGCCGACAAGTACGGTGTCCCGCGTATATGCTTCATCAACAAGATTGACAAGATGGGTGCTGATTTCGAGCATGCCGTCGATACCATCCGCAAACGTCTCAGTGCCAAGCCGGTCGCGATTCAAATTCCCATCGGACAAGAAGCGAAATTTCTCGGCGTCATCGACCTGATTGCCATGAAGGCGATCATCTGGAAAGACGAGACGATGGGCGCTGAGTATGAAACGGATGAGATTCCCGCCGACCTGAAGAAGAAGGCGGAAGCGTTCCACGCGCAGCTGGTGGAGAGCATCGCCGAGAACGACGACGAAATTCTGCACAAGTTTCTGGAAGGCGAAGAGATCAGTGCGGACGCGCTGCGTTCGTCGCTGCGCAAATCGACGATCGCGCTGAAGGTGTTTCCGGTTGTGGTGGGAACGGCGTTCAAGAACAAAGGTGTGCAGCCGCTGCTGGATGCGGTGGTCGATTACCTGCCCTCGCCGCTGGATGTGGGCGAGACGCACGGGACGAATCCGGATGATGGGCAGCCGATCACTCGTAAGGCGGACGACAAAGAACCGTTTTCCGCGCTGGCGTTCAAGATCATGGCTGATCCCTTTGTGGGACAGCTCACGTTTATTCGCGTCTACTCCGGACAGCTGAAGACTGGCGACAGCGTATTGAATGTGCGCACGGGCAAGACTGAGCGCATTGGGCGACTGCTGAAGATGCACGCCAACAAGCGCGAAGAAATCAGCGAAATTCTCGCAGGCGACATCTGCGCGGCCGTTGGCCTGAAAAACGTTTCCACCGGCGATACGATTTGCAGCCAGGATCATCCCATTGCGCTTGAAACCATTACCTTTGCGACGCCTGTGATTTCAGTTGCGGTCGAGCCGAAGACCAAGGCGGATCAGGAAAAAATGGGCATGGCGCTGGGACGGCTGGCCCAGGAAGATCCCACGTTCAAGGTTCACACTGATCCCGACAGCGGCCAGACGATTATCAGCGGTATGGGCGAATTGCACGTGGAGATCATCGTCGATCGCATGATGCGCGAGTACAAGGTTGAGGCGAACGTCGGCAAGCCGCAGGTTGCATATCGCGAGACGATCCGCAGGCATGCGGAGGCGGAAGGCAAATACATTCGCCAGACCGGCGGACGGGGGCAGTACGGGCATGCAAAGATTTATCTCGATCCCCAACCACCCGGAACCGGCTACGAGTTTGTGAACGATATCGTGGGCGGCTCGGTGCCGAAGGAATTCATCAAGCCGATCGATCAGGGCATTCAGGAAGCGCTCGAAGGTGGAGTGCTCGCTGGTTATGGTGGATGTCAAGGCAACGCTGTACGACGGCAGCTACCACGATGTTGACTCGAACGAAATGGCGTTCAAGATTGCCGGGTCGATGGCGTTCAAAGAGGCGGCTCGTAAGGCTTCTCCGGTGCTGCTGGAGCCGGTGATGGCGGTCGAAGTGGTGACGCCGGAGGATTACGCGGGCACGATCATGGGCGATCTGAGTTCGCGGCGCGGTCGGATTGAAGGTATGGAGCATCGCGCGGGATCGCAGGTGATCAAGGCCATCGTTCCGTTGGCGGAGATGTTTGGATACGCGACCCACATGCGTTCGTCAACGCAAGGTCGCGCGGAATACTCGATGCACTTTGCGCGTTATGAGGAAGCTCCGCGGTCGGTGGCGGAGGAAATCATCGCGAAGGTGCAGGGCACGGCGAAATAGTTTCTGTAGAGGCGTAGCTTGCTACGTCTCTGTGCCGGCGCAGGCCGGCACTTGATGAAAAAGAGACGTTGGAAGCAACGTCTCTACGAGGAAAAGGAAATGGCGAAAGAAAAATT
>QHVR01000248.1:7241-7671 GCA_003223595.1 Acidobacteriota bacterium | reverse complement strand
CGCGTTGGCGATGGCCGCGCCTACGTAGGTCTTAGAAAGCAGAGTGGCCTCGGCGAGTCCGCGATCCAATGCCAGGTGGCATGCCATCGAGGTCGCGAAGGCGCAACCGGTGCCGTGGGTTGAAGTGGATCGTTGGCGCTCGGCCTTGAATACCTCCTGCTGCGTACCCTTGCTGCTGGGATAACTCAACAGGTCAATCGCCTTCTCCAGATCTCCGCCGGTAAATACGACAGCAGCGGCTCCCATCTGATGGAACTCGGTGGCGGATTCCCTCATCGTCTCTAAATCATTGACTCTCGACGCCGTTAGGGCGGAGGCCTCAGCCGTGTTGGGCGTGATCACGTCCGCGAGGGGAATCAGCCGTTCAATCAATAGCCGGGTACCTGCAGAATCGAGCAGGTCGGCGCCCGAGGATGACTTCAGAATCGGA
>QHVR01000248.1:0-7163 GCA_003223595.1 Acidobacteriota bacterium | reverse complement strand
AGCATGCCGATGTGAACCGCAGCGATGTCCAGATCGGCGTCTAGTTCTTCCAATGTGTCCCGGATCAAAGCGGGATCAACGGCCTCAACCTGACGCACCCCGGAGGTTGACTGGACCGTCAAGGCAGTAATGCAAGCCACTCCATAGCAGCCGTGGGCGGCGATGGTCTTGACGTCGGCGGTGATTCCGGCGCCGGAGGATGGATCGAACCCCGCAATGGTCAGGATTACTGGTGGTTTTTCGGCCATGGACTGCGATGATAGTACCCCGTTTTGCCTCGACCATCACCTGCGAGTTTCGGCCGGCGGTTACCGGCGGCCAACCGTTGGTTCGGTTGGGCAGTTGCGCCGGTTCTAGGGCAAATACATGATTCTATGTAGGTTGTCGCGATGGTGCGGGTAAGTCATTGATTCCGGCTACCTTGTAAATTCTACCTTCCAGCTTCCAACGGGCCATTTACCATTTGATAAATACGTAAGCTCCGCCAAACAAAGGTTGTTACCCGCATGTCGTTATATTTTAAGCAGGTTACTTTGATTTCTATTACTAGGAGGTCATCAAAAAACGGGGCCTTTCGCCTTGACACCCCTTTGGCACGCCGATAGCATCTGGGAACTGCAGGAAACAGCCTTAAGGCCAAAGTAACTTTTGAGTATGCGAGGAGAACTGAATGCAACGACGTATAGCTCGAGGACTGGCGATTGCTGGCTTGATCGTCGGGCTGGGAGCGGCTCAGGGACCGAACATCTCGGAGGCGAAACCGGCTCCAGTGAGTTCCGTTCAAGTCAGACAAGTCGTTAAGCAGGTGAAGACGAAGCCGTATCAAGTTGGGACGGCCTCCTGGTATGGGGACACCTTTCAAGGTAAGCCCACTGCCAGCGGCGAGCCGTATGAGATGTACGACATGACAGCCGCCCACCTGAAACTGCCCATGGGCAGCTATGTGAAGGTGACGAACCTGCGTAACGGCAAGGCTGTGATCGTGCGCGTCAACGACCGTGGTCCCGTGGTTCCGGGCAGGATTATCGACCTGTCGTACGGAGCCGCACAGGCGCTCCAATTCCGGCACCGTGGCCTGCAACGCGTCCGTCTGGATCTGGTGGACCCCCACCAGGTGGCATCCAATTTCCAGGTGGTCGCCTATAACCATCCCCCTGTAGCGCAACTTCCGTAAAAACTGTAAAGTTAGCGGGATGTCGGCTGCACTGCCCAACCGCATCCCGAGCGATGGCGTGAGCCATCGAGGTGATGAGCTTCATCCTGGCGATCCGCGCCATAAGCTCATTGTTGCGCTCGACGTTTCCAGCGCGGCCGCCGCCCAGAACATCGTGGCGGCGGTCGGCGATTCTGCCTTCATCTACAAGGTCGGCATGCAGCTCTACACGGCCGAAGGCCCCCAGATCGTGCGGGACCTGGTCTCTTCGGGACGCCGCGTGTTTCTCGATCTGAAGTATCACGACATTCCCAATACCGTGGGCGCAGCTGTCTCCGAAGCGGCGAAGCTTGGAGTCAGCATGCTTACCGTCCATGGATCAGGTAGTGGCAAGATGCTGGCGGCCGCGGTGGAGGCGGCAAAGTCCCGGCCCAAGGTTATGGTGTTGGCGGTCACGGTGCTGACTAGCTTGAGTGGCAGCGATCTGGAAAAGATCGGAGTTCGCGGATCGGTGGAAGAGACGGTGGTACGCCTGGCGACCATCGCTCTAGCAAACGGCTGCCAGGGAGTGGTGGCATCAGCGCGGGAGGCCTCCACCCTGCGCGCGGAACTTGGCGACAACTTTGCGATCGTCACGCCTGGGGTGCGGCCGGCTGGAACTCATATTGGAGATCAAGTACGAGTGGTAACCCCGGCCGAGGCCATTGCGTCGGGGGCCAGCTACATCGTGGTCGGAAGACCTATCACTGAGGCTGCCGATCCGGCGGCCGAGGCGCGCGCCATTCTGAGCCAAATCGGCTCCTAAGCTTCCTCGCACTTGGTTAAAAGGCCCTGAAGCCAAGGTCCGGCTTGAATGCGGCATCTTGTCATGCGTATATTGACTAGTAATTTTGACTATGGTCTAATATATTTACTATGAAGGAAATGGCAATTTCGGAATTTAAGGCCAAGTGTCTCGCTGTGTTGGATGAAGTCCAGAAAACGAAGAAACCCATCCTGGTAACGCGGTTCGGCAAACCTGTGGCTGAGGTGATTCCCCCTTCGGCTGACGTCTCCTCTGGAAGTTGGATCGGCTCGATGAAGGACTCGATGAAAATTTTGGGCGACATCGTGTCTCCCGCAAGCGATGAAAACGAGTGGGAGGTTCTCGGGGATTGAAACTGCTCCTGGACACTCACATCTGGTTGTGGAGCTTGAATGACCCAGCGAAGCTGGGGAAGAGAGTCATGCATGAACTTAGAGATCCGCAAAATGAAACGTGGCTCTCTCCAATAAGCACATGGGAAGCATTGACCCTCAATGCAAAAGGAAGAATTCAATTGCCCGCAGAGTTGGGAGAATGGGTAAGGAGGGCCACGTCGCCGCTGCGTGAAGCACCGCTCACGCACGAGATCGCTTTGCTAGCCCGGCAACTCGTTCTGCCGCACAACGATCCCGCCGATCACTTCTTAGCTGCAACCGCGCAGTTGCTGAAATTGACCTTGGTTACGGCTGATGGAAATCTGCTTGGACTTGGGAATATCTCTACCCTGGCCAATCGCTGAGTGGATGATATAAGAACGGCAATCGCGCCTCGATCATCTGAACGAGGTGTTCCGAGGCGGTTTGCTTTTGAATAACCGAAAGGCGAACACAACGCCAAAAGAAGAAAGCGACAGCTTGCGCCGTCGCTTCCAACTGCAGTCGGTTCTTAGAGCTTTTCGAAAAACTCACAGCCCGAGCAGGAAATATAAATTCCGCCCGGGACGCCGCGCTCGCGGTCTTTCACGCGCTTTACGATGCGTGTGGGCTTGCCGCACTTGGGGCAATCCGTGCTTTTCGTGGTATCCATGACCTTCTTGCGGTCGGCTGTCTTTGCGATCTTGGCGCCTACTGCCATGAGTTTTGATCTCCTGATCTCGAAGTTTGCGCAGCGAATCCGCGCATGAAAGCGCGGACGTGGTGGACCAGACTTTTCTGAAATCTTTCCGGTGTTCGTTGGTCAGGACACCGGATCCACTCGGGAAGACGTTAAAGCTGCGTCTTGATGTTCTTCCGCCCGTATTCATTTTACAGTAACGTTGTCGCGGCTGTCTTGCACTGTGCGGAGCTTCAGTGAACCAGATCTTTTGGCCAATTGTGAAGACGATCCTGTTCAGCGTTCTGGTGCCTGGAACGGTAGCCGTTCTCGTACCCCGCTGGATAATCGGCGGTTTTTTCTTGCCCCAGAAGGCACTCTTAAGCTGGACGGGCATAGTCCTCATTACATGTGGCACTGCCGTTTATCTCCGCTGCGCCTGGGAATTCGCAGTCCGCGGGCTGGGCACGCCGGCGCCGATTGCTCCGACAAGGTTCCTCGTAACCACCGCGCTGCACCGTCGCGTGCGAAATCCGATGTACATCGGGGTCGCACTCGTGATCCTGGGGGAGGCTGCTCTGTTCCGTTCGCTTCATCTCGTCCTCTATGCAGCCGTGATGTTGGGGACCGCTCACCTATTCGTTATCTTCTACGAGGAACCCACGCTGCGCCGCCAGTTCGGTAAGTCTTATGACGAGTACTTCGGATCCGTGCCACGGTGGATTCCTAAGTTGTAAGGTCTGCCGTTTTTTCAATAACCGATTGAACCAGCGCCGGACCGGTAACACGATTCGGCGCGGGCGCCTGGTTTGACCCCGCCGCGCTGCCCCTGCTACCGTCATATGTTTGCCCTCCGGCTTGTGATCTGTTCTGCTTGCGGCAAACCTGTCTGGCAATCGTCTGAAAATTGGCTCAGCTTCAGCTACGGAGAAACATCATGCCTGCCATCAAATTTCGCGGTGTCGATTTCATTCAGTACGATTCCCTGCTCACCGACGAGGAAAAATTGGTCCGCGACACCACGCGGCAGTTCATTGAAGACAACCTGATTCCCATCATCGAGGAATGCAACCGCGCCGGGCGATTCCCACGTGAACTGGTGAAGCCCATGGGCGAACTGGGATTTTTTGGCGCCTCCCTGAAGGGATACGGCTGCGCCGGGATGGGCAACGTCGAGTATGGGCTGATGACCCAGGAACTGGAGCGGGGCGATTCCGGGGTACGCAGCTTTGTCAGCGTGCAATCGGGACTGGTCATGTATCCGATTTACGAGTTTGGCAGTGACGAGCAGAAGAACAACTGGCTGCCTGCCATGCAAAAAGGGGAAAAGCTGGGATGCTTCGGGCTGACTGAGCCCGACTTCGGTTCGAACCCAGGCGGCATGCGCACCCGTGCGCGCAAGGTGGGCAATGAGTATGTGATCAACGGTGAGAAGATGTGGATCACGTCCGGCACCATCGCCGATGTCGCCGTCATTTGGGCAAAGGTGGAGAACGAAAAGGATCGTGTCCGCGGATTCCTGGTAGAGACCGATCGTCCCGGCTTCAAAGCCGATGACATACACGGGAAGTGGTCTCTGCGAGCGTCGGTGACTTCAGGGCTCTCGCTGCAAGATGTTCATGTGCCCGAGTCGAACCTGCTGCCCAAGAGCGGTGGGCTGCGTTCTCCGCTCATGTGCTTGAACCAGGCGCGCTACGGGATCGCCTGGGGAGCGGTGGGTGCCGCGATGGCCTGCTACGATTGCGCGCTGCAGTATTCGTTACTGCGCAAACAATGGCGCGATCAGCCGATTGCGTCGCACCAACTCGTGCAGGACAAACTCACCTGGATGATCAGCGAGATCACCAAGGCGCAATTGCTGGTGCTGCAAGTGGGGCGCCTGAAAGATGCGGGCAAGATCGAACCGCAACACATTTCGATGGCGAAGCGAAATAACGTCTGGATGGCGCTGGAGTGCGCCCGCTTGTCCCGCGACATCCTGGGCGCGAACGGGGTCGCCGACGATTATCCCATCATGCGCCACCTGATGAATCTGGAATCGGTGAAGACTTACGAGGGGACTCACGACGTGCATTCGCTGATTATCGGGCACAGCGTGACGGGCATTGACGCGTTCTGAGCCATGAGATTGTGCCTGCCATGAATCAGCAAAAGAGTCGCCGTGTCGCCAGCGCGGTCGGATTTATTTCCGGCGTTCTGGCCTGCCTTGATGCTGTGCGGGACACGCGAGTCTTATGGCCACCGGCTGTGTTGTGGCAAGTGCTCCGTCCTCCGCAGCGGCTGGAATTCGGAGCGGGAATAGCGTTAATAGCGGTGACCTTGATTACGACAGCCATCCGTGCGTGAAGTTGAGTCTGGTGTTGGCTGGAACTTCAATCGCCCGCACTGAAAGTTCACGAGTACAGTTCTGCCAGCAGTTCATAGGCGCGGCGCAGATGTGGAACCACAATGCTGCCGCCCACCACCAGCGCGACGTTGAGCGCCTCTTCCTGTTCGACCCGCGGCACACCTAGACGGTACGACTGAATGGCGTGATAGAAAATGCAATCGTCGCAGCGCAAAGATGCGGATGCGACCAGGCCCATCAGCTCTTTGGTTTTCGCCGGCAGAGCGCCTTCGAGATACGTGTTGTGGTCGATGTTGTAGAAGCGCTTGACCAGGAAATTATTTGCCTTGTCGACGTTCGCATTCAGGCGTTCCCGACTATCCAGGAACTTCCGGGCGAGTTCACTCTTGTCCGCCACATATTTGTCCGTAAACAGGTAAGTGGGTTCTTTTCGTTCGGGACGCTCCGCAACGGTCTTTTCCACCTGGGCTGGCTGTTCGGTTGTTGTACTCATGAGGCAAATACTAGCAGAGAACCACCGGTGCTGGAGCACAGCGCCAGCAGCAGATACCAGAACGCCTGCGCGAACAAAATCGATTGGGTAAATCCTGTATTTTCATTCTTCGAAGCCTTGCGTTATAGTCTCAACCCGGCGCATCACATTTTTGTGCCCGGGAGAAAGACATGGCCACGCAGACTCGTCCGGAAGGCAAAGCTCGCACCTACGGGGAAAACATTGAAAGCGATCTGGCTTCGCGCTTTTTACGGGTTGTTGAGGTCGCAGCAATCGCTTCCGCCCGAACGATGGGGCAAGGCGAGCGCAAACTCAGTGACGAAGTTGCTACTGAGGCGATGCGCAAGACCATGGACTCGATTCCCATGCACGGCACCATCGTGATCGGTGAAGGCGAACGCGACGAAGCTCCCATGCTGTACATCGGGGAGAAAGTGGGAGCCGAATTTCCCGATGGAACGGAAGTTCCCGAAGTCGACATTGCTGTCGATCCCCTGGAAGGCACAAACCTCTGCGCCACCGGCGCGCCGGGATCCATCACCGTGCTCGCCGCCTCCGAACGCGGTGGCCTGCTCAATGCTCCCGATTGCTACATGGATAAAATCGTGGTTGGCCCTTCCTGCAAGGATGCGGTCTATATAGACGCGCCGGTTTCACACAATCTCAAAAACATCGCGCGGCGATTGGATCGTGATGTTGAAGACTTAGTCGTAATGGTGCTGGACCGTCCGCGTCATGAGAAGTTGATTGCTGATATCCGCGCGGCCGGCGCGCGCATTCGGCTCATCGGCGATGGGGATCTCTCGGCCGGAATCGCGGCTGCCGTGATTGGCACCGGAGTGCATGCGGTGATGGGATCGGGCGGAGCACCCGAAGGCGTGATTACCGCCGCCGCCGTGCGCTGCCTGAACGGCTACATGCTTGGCCGTCTGGTGGTGAAACCCGAGCAAGAGGAAAGACTGGAGCGGATGGGCATCAAGGACAAGAATCGGATCTACGAAGCCGAAGATCTCGCTCCCGGCAAGCAGCTGATTTTCGCGGCGACCGGCGTTACCGATGGCGCGCTGATGAAAGGGGTGCGCTTCTTTGGCGAAGGCACGCGGACTTCGTCTGTCATCATGACCCTCCGCACGGGGAAAGTGCGCTTCGTGGAAAGCATCCATCTGGAAAAGAGCCCTGACTTTAAGGTGAGATTCTCGTAAGCTGCGAGCATCCGATCAAGCATTCCGCTGGACTGGTCATTTAGCGCTCATTCATCTCAGCCTGCGTGTACGGGCCGGATGAGTTAACGTGCTGTAGCTGTAGCTGTCGCATGAGAGCATCCAGCGCCGCT
>QHVR01000770.1 GCA_003223595.1 Acidobacteriota bacterium | reverse complement strand
CGCGAGCCTTCCGGACAATGATTTGATTGCCCTCGAGCAGATCGGCGTCGAAGACGTGGGTGGGCTTACCGATGTCCCAGAGAACGTAGTTCGTGGCGTCAACGGCGTTGGAGATTGGGCGCTGATCGAGAAGTTGCAGCCGATGGGCGACGTTCTCCGGGGAGGGCTTGATTTTCGTGTTCCGAATAACGCGGGCGGAGAAGCGCGGGCAGAGTTGCGGCTCTTCGACCGTGATGGGAAAGCTCACCTCAGCGGCTGAAGCCGCAGTTTTCGGCGAACTTAATGGCACGGCTGAAGCCGTGCCCCTCCCGGTGTCGATGGCTTTCAAGGGCGCGTCATAGATTGCGGCCGCCTCCCGCGCCACGCCGTAGTGATTCATGGCGTCGGGACGGTTCGTGCCGATCTCCATCTCGAAGACAGTGTCCGCGCCGCTGCCGCTGATGCCTTCGACCGAGATGCCGACGTTAGTCAGAGCTTCGGCGAGGCGGTCGTTGTCGACCGTGAGATCGACGAAGTCGCGAATCCATTGGGCAGAGAGTTTCATGAAAATCAGCTTTTAGCTATTAGCTCTTAGCCTTTAGCTAAAAGCTAAGAGCCAACAGCTAAGAGCTGTCTACGCAAACTGCTGCAGGAACCGCACGTCCCCTTGGAAGAACAATTGGATGTCATCTACTCCGTACTTCAGGAGCGCCAGGCGATCTACGCCCATGCCGAAGGCGAATCCGGAAACCTTCTTTGGGTCGTAGCCGTTGTCTTTCACGAACTCGAACACATTCGGATCGACCATGCCGCAGCCTAGCACTTCGATCCATCCTGTTTGCTTGCAGGGACGGCAGGGGTCTGATCCGCGCTTGCCGCTTCCGCCGCAGATGAAGCACGTCACGTACAGTTCCGCGCTTGGCTCCGTGAAGGGGAAGAAGGAAGGGCGGAAATGCGTCTTCACGTTTGAGCCGAACAGCGCTTTCATTGCGTGATCGAGTGTGCCTTTCAGATCCCCGAAGGTGATGTTGGTATCAACCGCCAGGCCTTCGATCTGATGGAACATGGGCGAATGGCTGGCGTCGGGAGGATCGTTGCGATGCACCGTCCCGGGGATCACGATGCGAATCGGCGGACGCATCTTCTCCATCGTGCGAATCTGCACCGGAGAGGTGTGAGTGCGCAGCAGCAGGCGCTCGCGCTGCGGCTTCGACTGCTGTCCCGCGATGAAGAGCGTATCTTGCGTGTCGCGCGCGGGATGATTCGGTGGGAAGTTCAGTGATTCGAAATTGTAGTAGTCGGTTTCGACCACCGGGCCTTCGGCGACCGAGTAGCCCAGTTTCTGGAATACGCCGACAATCTCGTGCATCGTTTTGATGACGGGGTGTTCTGCGCCAATGGGGCGGCGGATGCCGGGGAGGGTGATGTCCACGGCTTCGGCGGTGAGCGAATCGGTGCTGCCGACGTGCGCGGCCTCGACTAGCTCAGTGATGCGCGCCTTTAGTTCGTTGACGCGAATTCCGGCTTCGCGCTTCGCGTCCTTGGGGGCGCCCTTCAGCCAGAGATCGTTGATTTGGGTCAGGTTGCCGTGCTTGCGCGCCATCCATCGATCGCGGAATGCCTTCAGATCTGCGTCGTTGCGAACCTCGGCGGCTTCGGCCT
>QHVR01000769.1 GCA_003223595.1 Acidobacteriota bacterium | reverse complement strand
CCAGTTGGCGCAGCACGATGATCTGCTGCTCTGAGCCAAGGTCGGCAAACAGCTTTCCGTACAGAGCCCGGCTGCTCTGGTCCACTCCCGCGAGCCCTCGGCGGTAGGTCGCCTGCAGGTGTTTGTATGGCCCGCAAAGTTGCCGGTCGATGAAGTTCACCACCCCGGCCCACGAAGCTCCGGCATCCTGATCCGCAGGAATGATCTGATCGCTAATCGCCGCCAGCGCCCGTGCTTCTTCAATGGTCAGAAATCGCCATGGAGTTCCGTTCCTCCCGCAAGCGAGTCCGCTCGCGGCCGCAGCCGCCATCGCGGTCTGCAAAAAGACTCGCCGACTCAATTTGAGCCTGGAATCCACGGAGATCCTCCCGCCTGAATCTAAGGCTGGCTCGGGTCCGGGGCTGTGATGGGCATCACCAACAGGAGTGACCGGACCGCTGTACTTCCCTTCCGCAGCCCGCTCCCGCCGCCGTAGTAAAATCGATCCCAACAGCATTTAGTTCGGATAGCCAGTCACTCTACCCAGTGTTGAACTCCGACGATCTCAAAGAACGCCAGCGCCTCGCTGAAACCTACGCCTCGATGACTGACGGTGAACTGCTGAAGCTCGCCTCCAATCCTGAAGCGCTGACCGAAATGGCGTGGGAAACGCTGGAAGATGAACTCGACCGCCGTCATCTGGAACTACCGCCCGAGCCCGCCCAACCCCCTGCTCACATCGATTTTCGCAAGCTGGTCACCATCCGCCAGTTCCGCGATCTTCCCGAAGCGCTCCTGGCCAAGGGCAGCCTGGAGTCCATGGGCATTCAATGCTTCCTGCGAGATGACAACCTGGTGCGCCTCGACTGGTTCATCTCCAACTTCGTGGGTGGAGTGAAACTCTGCGTGAATCCCGAAGACGCCGAAAACGCGCAGCGATTACTCGACGAGCCCATCCTCGAAGGCATGTACGTACACGGCGTGGGACTCTACGAACAGCCCCGCTGCCCCAAGTGCCAATCCCTCGATGTAAATTTTCAGGAACTCGATCGCCCCGTGGCCTACCTGAGCGCCTTCCTGCGAGTCCCCATGCCGATCCAGCGCAAAGGTTGGCGCTGCCATTCCTGTAATGCCGAGTGGGAAGACGAGGGAATGCAGGTGTAAGCGCAGTTTGTCTAGGGATATGTTTGTGTAGGGCGGACGCCTCGTCCGCCCCGAGTGCAGCGAGTGCAGGTCAGGGCCGCGCATGGAGACCCAAGCTCGCAGCTCTTCCGCTGATCCCTGCTTCGTCCCCTGCTTCTCCGATTAATTTTTTTCTCTGCGGCTGCCATTCCTGCGAACTAGAGTGGCAAGAGGTCGAGCTTCTACCGGCTGAACTACCGAGCTAGTCTTTCGAATCCCTTTGCAATGACTTCCAGAGTGTCTTCCGCCAGTTGCAGCGCAGGCAGTTCCTCGCGGCGGAACCACCGCACCTCGGCCGCATCGCTGGCCGCGAGCAGTTCCCCGCCCACCGGACGGCACAAAAAATCAATCAGCACATAGTGATACTGCACCCGCTGCTCGGGATCGCGCAGGATCCGATCGTAAACGCCCAGCAGTTCCCCCGGCTCGACCATCAATCCCGTTTCTTCGCATGCCTCGCGCACAGCGGCTTCCCGCACCATCTCCCCAACTTCCAGCACGCCTCCCGGGATCGACCATTGCCCCTGAATCGGCGGATGCGCCCGCTTCACCAATAGCACCCGATCGCCTTCAATGATGATCGCTCCCACACCCACAAGCGGAAGTTCGGGAAATTCACGCCGGATAACCATGTCGAAGCAGGATTATAGCTATGAGCTGTGAGCTATGAGCAATGAGCCATGAGGGAGGCAGTGCCTGGTTCGTTCACTGCTCAGCGCTCATTGTTCATTGCTCATTGCTCACCGCTCCTACGGTGGAGTATGTACCATGGCTCTCGAAGAATACAAGCGCAAGCGGCGGTTCGAAGAAACACCCGAGCCTCCTCCGAAGGTCGAGAAGAAAAAGGGCAATCGCTTCGTTGTCCAGAAGCACGAAGCCACCCGCCTGCACTATGACTTCCGGCTCGAGATGGAAGGCGTTCTCAAGTCGTGGGCCGTTCCAAAGGGGCCCTCGCTCGATCCTGCCGACAAGCGGCTGGCCATGCAGGTCGAAGATCATCCCGTCTCTTACTTCGATTTCGAAGGAAACATCCCTGAGGGAAATTACGGCGCGGGCAGCGTGATGGTTTGGGATGTAGGCACGTGGCAGCCTCTTTCTCCCGTGCCCGTGGATGGAAAGTACGTGCCCGGCACCGAGGCGGAAGCGGCGTCAATGTTAGCCAAAGGCGACTTGAAATTCCGGTTGAATGGCAAGCGTCTGAAGGGCGACTTCGCGCTGATCAAGATGAAAGGTCGCCGGCCGGGCAGCAAGGGCAACGAATGGTTGATGATCAAGAAGCATGACGACCACGTTGTCGAGGGGTACGATGCCGGCGACATTGATGAATCGGTCCTCAGCAAGCGCAGCATGGATGACATTGCGGGCGATGCTCGATCCCGGGAATGGAAGAGCGACCGCCCCGCTGCTCGCGGCAAGTTAAAAGCCGCCTGGCTCGCCGACGCCATCGCCCGCGTCGAAAAAAAAAAGGCAGCACAGGGACCACGGGGCACACAGAAGAAAAAAGCAAGCAGCAAGAAAAAAGCTTAAGAGCACCTCGCTCTCCAAAAAGATCAGCCCCGTCCCCCAAGTTAAAAGTTCCTGAGCCCAACTCAGAACTGCCAGCCGATCTCTCCTCGAAATCCTCTGTGCCCTCTGTGACCTCTGTGGTGAAGCCCACCAAGAGGCCCATGCCAGCCGCAATCTATCCAATGCTGGCCGAATCCATCACCGAGCCATTCGACAGCCCGGACTGGCTCTTCGAGATCAAATGGGACGGCTATCGCGCTGTAGCCTTTCTTCAGAATGCCAAAGTGCGCCTGGTCTCCCGCAATCAGAACGAATTAACCGCACGTTACCCGGAATTGAAAGACATGGCCGGCTTCGTCAAGGCAAAAAACGCCATCCTCGACGGCGAAGTCGTCGCCATCGACGAGCATGGAAAGCCCTCCTTCAGTCTCATGCAGCAGCGCACCGGATTCCGCCCCGGCGGAAAACGCGGCCCGACCAATGCCGATGTCCCCGTCCTCTACTACGCGTTCGATCTCATCTACGCCGACGGCGAAGACTGGCGCAAGGTGCCCCTCGAAGATCGCAAGCGCAAGCTGCTATCGCTGATCACCCCCGGCGACTCGCTGCGCTTCTCCGATCATTACGAAGAGCACGGCAAAGCCCTCTTCGACATGGTGAAACAGAAGGGCCTCGAAGGGATTGTCGCCAAACGCCGCGCCAGTTGCTACGAAGAGCGCCGCAGCCGCGAATGGCTGAAAATCAAAATCCGGCACACCATCGAATGTGTTGTCGGAGGCTTTACCGAA
>QHVR01000768.1:2168-2874 GCA_003223595.1 Acidobacteriota bacterium | reverse complement strand
GGGGGAACTGAGAAAGGTTCCCAGGCCGTTGAATGTTATGAATCCGTCACGTCGCGAAGGCACTCGCTCCAGATGCGAAGCTTCAAGAATCATTCATTTACGAGCCCTTGCCGATCCCGGTCCGCACCCCGGGAGCGGCTCTAATCCATCTTCTTTCGCTCCGCCGAGTGGTAGTCGTTGTAGCACTCCACATGGAGTTGGCCCCCATTTTTCAACTGGACCGAAGGCCGCTGTTCTGGAGTGATCGGTAACTTGCAATGTTCACAGATGGCGATGGGTGAAGTCTCTTCCCGCACGAAAGGACTCCTTTCCCTGGATTTGTCTGCCTATATTATCGGATGGAGTGGATGATCGTTAAAACTCTGTGACGATTTTTATGCGGCCGGGGGCTTGGCCAACCCACTATTGGACGGCGAAAGGCTTTCCGGGTCTGCTCGCCTTTTTTTCCTTAGTTCCGCTTCCTGCAGGCGGTCGCAAAGAGCGCGCACCAACTGTATCAGCTTTTTGGGATCAGATTCCCGGGAAGCGCGTTCCGCGATCTCGCACCAGTCTGGAACCTGCGAATCGCTGTTGCCGGCGGCCATTCGAGCTCTTCCCCCAAGCCGGGGCGTAGGAGAAAGCCTCCCCAGTCTCGCGAAGAATCAGCTACGTGTCGCCCCTTTGCAAGCGCCAAAGTGCGCCATCAGCGAGTCAGAAGCTTTATTTA
>QHVR01000768.1:0-1932 GCA_003223595.1 Acidobacteriota bacterium | reverse complement strand
TAAAGACTGAGTTGTTATGTCTCGGCTGGGCTCGTAAGACATTCCGCAGACCGCGCACCGGATCACCACGCCGTCGCGCTCAATTTGTGCTCTGTCGCATCTGGGGCATACCATTTGGCACCTCGCTGACTCTTGGCTTCCACAGTAGCCCCGCCCTGTGGGCGACACCATAGGGAGTCCAGCGCAAGTGAATGGGGAACTTTCACGGGCTGCGCGGCGGGGAAAGTAGATCGGATCGGTAGATCCCCGAGTACGCCTCAGGTTCGCAACGGAGTGACCTCACGTTCTCCACGCGCGCTGCATTCAGGTTCGCGGGCTTAAGTCCCGCTCAGCTTCCGCCGACGCTCTGACGCGCAAAATTCATCTAGCGACAGCGTCCGGTTGCTCTTCCGAGATATTCACACGCAAATCAGAGATCCATTTGCACTCCAGGTACCGGGCGACGAGGGAGAGATCAGCAGAGTTCCACCTTTTACAGCTTCTGGTGTATTTAATCATCGGCTCAGATGAATACGATCACAAGAACGAAAGGGAAGGCACATCATAATTTCAGGAGCATCAATTTATGGCAACACGCAATTTAGCAAGCAATCTCGACAACACGACGAACCGAGTCGTCGCATTCTTTTCCAGGCGAGAGGATGCCTATCGCGCACTTTCCGATCTGAAGCAGGCTGGGTTCAACTCGGATCAGATCGGTTTAGCAGTCGGCCATGAAGGGGAAACTTCCGGCAATGCAACTTCAACGCGAGAATACGATTCGTCGTTCTGGCAAAAAGTGAAAGATTTCTTCTCCGGCGAGGACCACCACGAGCACACTGATTTCGGCGAAGTGGCCAGTCCCATGGGTTGGACAGATGACCGCTATGAGTACTACCAGCGCGGCATCTCAACCGGAGGCGCCGTCGTGACCGTCACCGGCGACCGCATCTCGGAAGCACGTACCATTCTGCAGCGCGATGGAGCAGATCTGCGCGAGTCCGGTTTCGAAAGCGACAGCTCGGCTCGGAGCATGCGCGCCGCCTCCGGCGTTTCCGGGACAGAAGGCGATCGCAGGATTCAACTTCGTGGAGAAATGCTGCGAACCCACAAGGAACGTGTTCAGCGGGGTGAAGTGCAGCTCCGCAAAGATGTCGTGACTCAAAATCAGAATATCCAGGTGCCGGTCACGAGGGAAGAGTTGGTCATTGAGCGCACTCCCGGCTCCGGCCAGGTTACAGGTGAAATCGGACGCGACGAAGAAATTCGTGTGCCGCTCTCAGAAGAGCGCGTTCGCGTCGAAAAACAGCCCGTCGTCAATGAAGAAGTTCGCGTCGGAAAACGCCAGGTCCAGAGCAATCAGCAAGTCTCCGACAAGGTAAGGCACGAGGAGCTTCGCGTAGAAAAGAAAGGCGACGTGGATGCCCCTGAGACTAATGCTCCGGCTAATCGCAAGAATCGCGTCGCGTAACACGCAACCGTAAACGGGTGAAGGCCCCGCTCTCTACAACCGGAGCGGGGCTTCCCTTTCAATGCGCGGAGTTTGACGAACCTTGCTCTGCAACGCTCCCATCCATGAATTACTCTAGAGGGAAGGGGTTCAGACACACATGCCAGTTCAAATCGGTGCAAAGACGCATAGTTTCACCGACCCGACGGGTCTGCTTTCCGACTGCCATCGCCGCATCGAGATGTTCCTGGAAGCTCTTGCCGCGGTAGGTAAGGTGATGGATGAGCCTCCTTCTGAGGAGACTGCACGCGCTTTGCAATCGGCCCTGGTTTACTTCCGCCAGGCCGCGCCGAAACACACCGCGGATGAGGAAGAATCGCTGTTCCCAAGGTTGCGCGGCAGGGAAGAGGCAGAGCTGAGATCTGCTCTTTCCACGCTCGATCGCCTGGAGAAGGATCACGACACGGTCTCGCCCTTGCACGCCGAAGTCGAACGCCTGGCCG
>QHVR01000767.1 GCA_003223595.1 Acidobacteriota bacterium | reverse complement strand
GCCGCCCTTTTCCTTGGCGAGGGATTTCTGCAGCGAACCGCGCTGGTCCATCGCGGCGGCTGCGATAACGCCGCGTTCGTTCGAGACTTTTTTCAGGCCGGCTAATTTGCCCGGGGTGAGCTTCATGAGATTCCTCCTGGAGCGGATGGGATAAGTGCTTGGAAGTACCGATTATTGTAAATCAAGAGCGGCCCGAGTCACGGCTGGGAGTGTCTCTACCTAGATTCGGACCGAAACAGGAATGGGTGAGTTTAGCGCTAGGCGATGCACTGACCTTATAGCACCCAATTCTCCACGTGAAGCCGGCGAATACGGCGGAATTCCTTTTCATTATTTGTGACCAGCGTCAGGCCCGAGCTGAGAGCATGCGCTGCAATCCAAAGATCGTTGTTGCCGATCATCTCGCCCCTCGCTTCCAAATCCGAACGAATCAAACCATAATGTTCGGCTGCCGTTTCGGGCAAAGGAAGCGCGGGGACAAGAGTCGCAAGGTCGCGCAAACGTTCCAGAGCCTGTAAGCGCTGCGCACTTTTATTTGCTCCGTAGATCAGTTCTCCGAAGGTAATCACCGAAAGGCCCGCCTCCCCCGGACGAAGGCGCCGGAAGCGGCTCATGACCTGTTCCGGGCGATTCTGACGGATGTAGATACAGATATTGGTGTCCAGCAGATATTTTGGATCCATGCCGCTTCGAGCCTAAAGGCCCTTTCGGCGCTGGGGGAAGTCGTCTTTGCGGTCAGCAGTTGTGAAGTCGGTAGGCAAAGACGCGAGTAGCTCGAAGGCTCGAGACAAATCTGCGTCTTTTTCGCGCAGCACGATCTCGTTGCCGCGCCGGAAAACCTCCACTTCTTTACTCT
>QHVR01000766.1 GCA_003223595.1 Acidobacteriota bacterium | reverse complement strand
ATCGTTGCCCCACGATGATTTCCTCTCCCGGCTTGATGGTCATCGAGACTAGTTCAATGTGGTCAGGAGCCTTGCGCTCCTTGGGAGTGGGATTGGGATTGCCCTCGCGCACGGCAGTGACCAGGCTGGGATTATCGGCGCCGAGGACTTCGATCACGGGATTGCTCGAGCGCAGGTCCTGCACACAGTCGGAGATGTTGTAATGCCAAGCCTGCTGATCCCATGAGACCCGCAGAGTGGGATAGCGGTTGCCATCGTCGGGAACGTAAGTGTCCGTCTTTACTCCGGGCACTGTATCGACCAGCTTGCGAATGCGGTTGATACGGTCGTTCCATTCCGCATAGATCTTTTTCTCGTCCATCTTCAACCAGATCTCGAGTGCGGTGAGGCATCCAATGATTTCTTCTTTGCCCACCTTCATAGGGCGGCAAACCGCGCCCTCGCGCGGGCTGGAATTCATCAGAGCCGCCTCAATCAAGTCTTTGCGCCCCAGAAGCAGGCCACTGCATCCGCCGGAGAAGCAGTACATATCGATGCCCATGCGGGCGTAGAGCTTGGCATTGTCTGCCGGCGGGATTCCGGCTGCGTCGTCCAGCAGCATGGGTATTTTGTGGTCTTTGGCGATGGCCAATTCTTTTTGCAGTTTGTCGCCCAGATCGGTGGTGTAAATCATTGCGGTGTTTTCGCTGAGGGCATTGGTCAGTTCCTCGGGCGAGTACACCAGAACCAGTTTGGCCCCGGTCAGGCGGATGGCGCTGTCGAATGCGCTACGGCCGCCGACCATCACCACTTCATGTTTCAGCCCGGTGGTGTCTGGAAGTTGCCAGATCTTTTTGTCATCGGTGCCCGCCATGCATCCTGCGGTGGCCGCGGACATAGCGCCGGCCGAACCGGAGGTGACGATTCCAGACTCCGCGCCCGTCAGTTCTGACAACCGGCGTCCTACGGCGCGCTGCAGGTCGATGACGTTGACGAAATGATCGGCCGCTTCCAGTTGCGCCTGACGGACCTCGGGAAATTCCAGCGAGCCGCTCAGGTATGTCCAGGTGCCACGACAGTTGATCACGGTCTTCACGCCGAGACGCGTGTACACGTTCTGCCGCGGATCGCGGCCGACGGCGGAGGCCGCTTGTGCATAGAGGTCACGCGCTGCAATCTGCGTGAGCAGGGGTGTGGCGGCGAGCAACTTCACAAACGATCTCCGGCTAGCGTTCCGGACGGGCATCAATCCCTCCTGTGGGAAGTCTTTCTCTCGTGCACGTTCAAATTTAGGCAACTGCGAATCGATTGCTTCAATCTTCCTCTTGGCTCAAAGGAATCACCGATCGCACCGCGAGAATGTGGGCCTTCGCGCCGGACTTGTTCTGGTTGTAGAACCCTACAGTGCAGTTCGAACGAAAGTAGTAAGCGTCTCCCGGCTTCGCGGGATGCCGGCCTTCCACTCCGTCCATGCCGCCGCCTGCTACCATTTCGCCTTCTCCCTCAATCACCAGGTAAATCTCCTCTGCGGTTTCATGGTGATGGGGAAAGTTCGTGCCGCCGGGCGCGAAGTCCATCAAGAAAAGGCTAGTAACGACGTACGCGTCATCGATTGCATCACGCGTCGCGCCCCGCGGGCCGACCAGCAATTTGTACAGCACCGAGTCCGGGTGGCCGGAGACGGTCTCTTCCTTAACATCATCCATGTT
>QHVR01000777.1 GCA_003223595.1 Acidobacteriota bacterium | reverse complement strand
ACCGGAAACATGACGAAGGATCACCAGATTGTCATCGCACATAACAACTGGACCAGCTATCTGGCGGGGGCGCGGTGGGTGATTATTTTCGATATACAGCCGCAGCACGGGAATCGCGTTTTGATGGACGGCTTTCCGGGGGTGATCACCAGCGATGACGATTTCGGGGTGAATTCGGCGGGGATGATGATCAGCGAGACCACGATCACGCAATTCGAGGGCTGGGATCCGAAAGGGAAGCCCGAGTTCATGCGCTCGCGCAAGGCCATGCAGTATGCCAACAGCATTGACGATTACGTGCGCATCATCAAGGAAGGGAACAACGGCGGGTACGCTAATGATTGGCTGATTGGAGATCGAAAAACGGGAGAGATTGCGTACCTCGAATTGGGCCTTAAGAACACTCCGCTGTGGCGCACCAAGGATGGCTATTTTGTGAGTTCGAACTTCGCGCGGGATCCGAAACTGATCAAAGAGGAAACCACGTTCGATCCGGCTGACGCGTCTTCGTCGCCCAATGCACGGCGAGCACGCTGGGAAGAACTGATGAAGCAAGCAAAAGGCAAGATCGACGTGAGCATGGCACAACAGTTTTTGGCCGACCACGTGGACAGCTTCGAGAAGAAAGAACAGCCGGATGAACGGTCCTTGTGCGGGCATGTGGACATATCGTCTCGCGGGATTAAGGAATGGGGATGGAATGAGTACAATCCCGGCGGCGCGGTGCAGGGCAAGGCGGCCGACAGCGGCATGGCGGCGAAGATGAGCTTTGTGGCCCGGGCAGGGCATCCGTGCGGTCAGGATTTCCTGGCTGCCGATTTTCTGGAGCGGCATCCGGAGTATTCCTGGCAGAAGCCGCTGCTGCGGGATATGAAAGCGGGGCCCTGGACGGTGTTTACGGCCGGTCAGAAGGAAACCCAGTAACACGTTAACTGCGGGTCTCAAATCCGCGGCTTAAAAGAAAACCCCACGCTGCGAATTCTCTCGCAGTGTGGGGCAAAGGCCGAACCAGTCCAAGCTTTACGGGACGGTCACTTTGATGGTCTGGTCGCCCACGCCTCCCGTGCTATTCCACGAGCGAACCATCAGCGTGTGCGTGCCGGGAGTCAGGTTGAGAGTGGTGTTGAGCGTATTGCCGTAGTTCTGGCGGTGAACAATACCGGAATCGACGTACACGGTCCAGGAAGCGATCGCGTTCGACGAATATGCGGTTGCCGCCAGGTTCACGTTCGACGGCACTTGTGCGCCATTCAGAAGGTTAGTGATATTGACCGCAACTGGCCTGACGTCCACCGTGAATGTCTGATCGCCATAGGCGCCGGACGAATCCCAGGCGCGAACAACGACATTGTGGACGCCCAGCGAGGCTGTAACCGCGGGTGCAATCGAATTTACAGCTCCAGCTTTGAATTTGCCCACGCTGTCTACGTACACCCACCAGCCCACGATCGCATGCCCCGAGGTCGGGATAGCCGAGGCATGAATGTTCAGGGGCGACCTCACGTTGGAGGCGAACGCGGGCGCGGAAATCGTAACTGCAGGCTTCGCACTCGCGGTTACGGTGAGCGTCTTTTGCGCATAGGAACCGGAGCTGTCATGCGCCTGCACGGCGACGGTGTGTTTCCCCTGGGACAAGGGAACCTGCAGGTTGACTTTGGTCGTTGCGCCCGCAGTAAGCGTACTCCTGCCATCCACCAGTACTCGCCAGGACTGGATCGTGTGTCCAGGGGTGGGCGCCGCGGCTGCCTGAACGTTCACGGGCGTGCCAACAGTGACGTTATTCACCGGCGTAGCCACTGCCAGAGTGGGTATGGCGGTCGCAGCTTGTAACGTAAAGCTCCGATCGCCGTAGCCTCCTGAGGTATCCCAGACGCGGACTGTCAGCGTGTGCGATCCCGCGCTCATCTTGACTTGCGGAGTGATGTAGTTGACTGCCCCCGCGCTGTAGACGTTCACGTTATCGACGTAGAGATGCCATCCGATGATGGAATGGCCCGAACTGGGGGATGCGGAAGCATCAATCTGAACCGGAGAACTCACCGAGGCACCCGGCCCGGGAGAACTGACCGTCACCACCGGTTTAGCGGCAACGCTGGCGCCGAAGAAATCAGCCATATCGGCAGCATACGCAGAAGCCCCGGGGTAGGATTTCGCGCCCAGGCTGTCGAGGATGGTGCGGAGCGCATTCTCGTGCTTGTAAAGATGCGACGAGGCATAGTGCGCCTTCACTTTCGGCCCGATGAGCGCGGTGTAGACCGCCGAACCACAGCCTGCATTGGTTCCGCCTCCGCATTCATCAAACGTCACCAGCACCAGCCCCGTGCCACCCGATTTGAAATCAGGCAGGTTGAGAATGGGTGAAAGCGTGCTGTTGAGGAACTGGTCGGCAGCCGCGAGCGAGCCATCGTGGGCATCGTGCTTTCCGTCAGGAACGATGATCGAGAACCGGGGCAGTTTGCCAGCTTGGATATCAGTGTTGAGCTGAGCCAGGTCGACCACTTTGCCGGCCGAGCCGTTCACATTGTTGATCACATCGCTGTACCAGGTGGCTCCGTTATGGCGGCGATAATACGACGTGCCATTGTGATTGTCCGGAGTGGTAACGGTGCCTCCCGCTGCAGCGTAGGACTGGGCGTAAACCTTCCATGAGATTCCCGCATTATTTAGCACGCGGAAGATGTTGTTGTCGGTGATGGCGTTGGTCTTCGTGGTACCGGGATAGTAGCAATCGTTTCCGCTGCAATTAAAGTTATGCGTTCCGGCGGGAAGCGCGCAGTTGACGCTGGACTCGCAACTGCCCGAAGCCAGCCAGAGATAATCCAGAAGCGAGCCACCGCTGTCCGACTGGTATTGCGTGGCGTGCCCGTAGGTGTTTCCTTTGCCAACCAGCCACGGCATGTTCCCCGTCACTGCGCTGTAGCTTGAATTTTCATCGATTACCAGCACGACGTGCTGCGCTGAAGGCACCTGCGCAAAGACTGTTGCGGCGAAACACAGCAGTACGATGGCAGAGGATAGAAGTCTCCCTGCTCTTATGAACATCAAACCCCCTCAAAATTTGGACTTACGTTGGGCCTTCCCTTGTCCGACACGGGTTCGCAAGGGTCTTACTGGAAGTGAAATCGTCTTGCAGTGCCCGAAGTTTAGCGAAGGTGGGTCGCGGGACGCATCAAAAAAGTATCGTGGGCAGAAATGAGAAGGACATTACCCGAGATTGGAGAACCCGTGCAAAGACTTGCACACCGCTGCTATTCGGTGATCGAACAGCCGCAGTCAGCCGGGACCACGTGGGCGAGCAGGAAATCGGCGATGCGCTTATAGGCGTCAATCTGGTTCTCGACGCGAGCGAAGCCATGCCCTTCGTTGTCGTAGATTTTGTAGTCGACCGAGCCGCCACGCTTCTTGATGGCGTCGACGACCTGCAGAGTCTCGGATTTTGGGCAGCGGGGATCGTGGCCCCCAGCCAATAAAAGCAGCGGAGCGGTGATTTTGTCGATGAAGTTGATGGG
>QHVR01000068.1 GCA_003223595.1 Acidobacteriota bacterium | reverse complement strand
GGCCTCAGCATCGAGATCTATGGAACCAAAGCTTCGGTTGCGTGGAATCAGGAGCGCCCTGACGAGCTCTGGGTAGGCCATCGCGATTCCGGAAACTCAATCTTCGTAAAAGACCCGTCGCTGCTTACCGGAAAAGCGCGCGGTTACGCCGATCTCCCCGGTGGACACAGCGAAGGCTACGATGACACTTTCAAGCAAGTCTTCCGGCGTTTCTATGCGTCGATCAGCGCTCCGGATAAAATTGAGTACCCCCAGTTCGCAGACGGATTGCGGCAAATGGTAATTTTGGATTCGGTGCTGGCCAGCAGTGCCGCGCGAAAGTGGGTGGACGTTCCGAGCCCGACAAAATGAGCCGTGTGAATTGCGGAAATCTACGCGGCGTCGATCGCGGATTCCTGATCGGCGGAACTAGGCGCTTGCAGTTGAATAGGTGGAGAGAAGGAAGCATCCGCAACCACGGTTTGCACTCTCTCACCTGTTTCGCGCCACCAGCCGTGAAAGCACTCACCCTCGATGGAATGAACCTCGATTGAACTCCAGGCTTCGCCGCAGGAGAGCGTTGCAGGCTTGACTACCACCGAGCGTGTGTCGCGCCGCAGTCCTTCATGCAAGGCCTTCAGCGCACTTTCCTTCGCACTCCATAACATCGCAACCAGGCGCCAGCGGTCGGTCGTGGCCGCTCGCTCGATCAGTTCCTGCTCTTCGGATGTGAAATAGTCTGCGACGAAGCCAGCACTGTGAGGCTCAACGATTTCCAGATCGCATCCCAGTCGCACAGGATTTGCGGCCAAGGCACAGATCGCGAGACCAGATCTGTGACTGATTGAGATCGTCACATCCGCAAGACTGCCGTGCAGGAATACTTCAGGTTGACCCGAAGCAGCGGGACAAATCTGGATGGTCGCGAGGAGATCGGCGTGCAACGGAATATTCTGGAGGGAAGCAATGGCGCACTTGGCTGCCCAACGCCCTAAACGCCAATCTGCGCGGCGCTTCAGGAAATTGAGAGTGCGGACGTGATCGCGTTCGCGCGCCCCGAGCCAGTCGTTCGACTCAGGTACATCTTGCTCCCGCTGCTCGAGTAAGTACGTGTGCATAAGGCATCAGCGGCCAAAGTTTATGCCGCTTCCTCCACGAGTGTTATCTCATTCCCAAGTTTCTCTTCCTCTTTCCTGATTCCCCGCTCGATCGCATCGATCAGGTATGGACGCAACCTGTGAGGCGGAATGATGCAGTCGAGCGCGCCGACCGCGAGCGCCCGTTGAACGCTGTGCACGCGGTCGAATTCAGCCGCCATTTCCCCCAGCTTTTCGGAATGAATCACTTTGAAGAGCTCATCCCACTGTGCTCGCAGGCGTATTTTGTCCGGCGCTTCAGCTTTGGCCATGGCCTGTGTCAACTCCTGGAGCCGAGGATCTTTGCGCGCACGAGTTTCGACTTCACCCGCGAACACAACCGCTGCTGCCGGAGCGCCGCCAATCACCGAAGCGTAAGTTCCTTCCAGCGCGGCGACTTCGAGTTGCGCGTTCAGCGCCCGCGAGAACACAACGTACGCGCCACCGTGATAACGGCTGATGACGCAGAACACAACAGGCCCTTTAAAGTTGACAATCGCGCGCCCGATTTCCGCACCGTATTCCAGCTGCAAACGGCGCATGGACTCCGGCGAACCGTCAAAGCCGGAAAGGTTCGCCAGCATGACGACTGGACGATTGTTGCTCGCGGCATTGATCGCGCGAGCGACTTTCTTGGAGGATTGGGGAAAAAGAGTTCCCGACGTCCACTGATCGGGACCATCGGCCGGAACGAATCCAAGGCGTGGAAGTTGCCGCGATTCCATTCCTATGAGGCAAACCGGATATCCGCCTAGATGCGCATCCCAGACGACCGCAGTTTCGGCGGCTCGCATGCCTGCCCAACGCTCCAGAGGAGCATGATCCTGGTCCACGGTAGCCATCATGACGCTGCGGATATCGAATGACTTCTTGCGGCCGGGATTGGTTTCATTGTTAAAGATGTCGCCCACGCGCGCGAATCCGTCACCGGCGTGCGCATAGTCCTGAACGTCGCGCTCGATCGCGTCGGAAGTAGCCGCTCGGCGCGGGAAGCGCTCGCCAGGCATGACATACGTGTGGTCGTAGTGGCGGAACAGGATTTGACAGGCTTCGTCGATGTCATGCGCCCAGTACTGCGCCTGGCCGTTGATGCCCATGATCCGGTCGTAACCGCCGATGCCCTGATTGTCTTCCGCGGAAATGCCTCCGGAATAATCCAGCGCACGCTTGCCGGTGAGCACCATGGCCGCATTGGGGGTCATGACTAGAATGCCCCGCGTGTGCATGAGCATGGTCGCTTCCGCGTTCCAGTATGGCTGTGCACCGACATTGATGCCATTGATGATGAGATTGACTTCGCCTCCGGATTGCGTGAACTCGACGAGACGACGCAGGACTCGCGCGATCCAATCCATGTTTTCGACGCCGCTATCCATCGAAATCTTCGCGCCGGCCGAAATGGGGAACCACTCCAGTGGAACCTTCATCTCTTCCGCCAAATCGATCGCGGCCATGATGCGGCGGCATTCTGCTTCCGCCAAGGCTCCCAAATCCTTGCTCGGATCTCCCAGCAAGATCACGCGCGCCATGCCTTCCGGATACTTGCTGGTGAAATTACGGATTACGCCGAGAATGATGTTGCATTTGTTCTGACCATAGGGACGATCGACCTTCACTATTTCTCCGCGGCCATCAAGATCGTATTCAGCGAAATCGCCGGGAGGAAACTCCGCGCGCGTATGTTTCTGGGGAGGAGTCAACATGCGGATGATTTCGTATGGGTAAATCATTCCCCGCTGGCGCATGCGCACGACCTTCTGGTCGTATTCCGCCAGTGGCCGCATGGGCTGCATTTTGTCGGCGGGACGGAACGTAATCAGCATTCCCCTGCCCGCGGGAGACGAAATGCGAACGGTCATATCCCGCAGCTCGCCGGTCGCGGGACTGGGGATGCGGGCACGAATGACGACTTGCTCGAGCCCGATGCCTTCTACCGAGGGCGCAAGCCTCTTCACAATGTCGCGAAATTCCTCTCGTTCCAATGTGAATGGCTGCCATACGTAGAGGAAAATACGATTCCAGTAGAGGCGCTGTTTCAGCGGCCGATGCGATTGGAAATTACGAATAGCGGCAGCCGCTTCGGACAGCATGCGTTCCAAGTGTGGCAGCGCAACGACGCGGCCGGACTGATCGCGGCGGGGAGTCACGTCGCGAACTTCGGCCACTGCGAACAGCCTTTCATCTTTGGGGTTTTCTTTGGCGACAGCTCGCAGCAGATAGACGTCTTCGATCGAGGGCAATCTTTCGACATTGAAATTGTTGAGCCGCCACATGTGTAGCCGCTTGGCCATCATGGGATGGATTCCGCGATAGAGTTTCTCCTCTTCAAAACCAACTTGCTGGGAACGATAGGTAAAGTGCTGCATTCCTACAACTCCGCGGCTGTGGAGCGGACTAGCGACTTCGACAACGATGCGGCGAATGGGTCGAGGGAACTCTGTCGCATTCAGAAGTGCAGAGACGTTCTGCTGAGTGACATCGGGTTCCGCGAGCGGGCCTGGATTCCAGGCATGGAAATCCAGGACGACGTCGTGATCTGCGGGAGTATCCGCCACAACACGGCACATTGCCGTGAGCGATTCGCCGAGCCCGGGACAGTCGGAATGAGTGGCAACGACATGAATCTGCCTGCCTTCGTGCTCGTATTCCGCAGTTGCGTAGCACCGGCCGTCTGCCTCAAAGGATCGGAATTTTTGCAGGTTGCGAATGCGGTAATACCGCCACACAATGGCTTGCAGCATCGTGTTCTGCATTGCCATATCAGCGGCGGCGAACCGACTGGAAAGCAGACCGACGAGAGGCTGAGGACATTCGACCAACTCGCGAACGCGTTCGTCCCGATCATCCGAGTCTGGGTTAGCAGCGAGATAAGCGAGTTGTTCTTCGACTTTGTCGTACACCTGTTTTCGAGCCTGATCGAAGAGCGGTTGATCGAAGAACCGGTAGCGCACCTCGCGAGCCAGGTCGCTGACCGAGGGAAAGTGCCCATTGCTTTCGGCAATCAGCCGGTCGAGCAGAGGACGGAAGGAATTTTCGGCCGTACAAGTAAGCGCCTCGACAGGAGACAAGCGTCGCTCCAGCACGGCAAGCACTACCGGAATTTGCGACTCAACCCGCTGATGAGACTTATAGATCCAGAGCAGGCTCTCCTGCAGTTTCGGAGAAGGATCGAGGGCATGGACGCCATAGTGCGACAGGGCACGGCGCAGTGCCTGTACGAATAGGGGAGGCAGGCCTTCCCCGCGCGTTTCCAGCATGCGGAGATAGGAAAACAGGAAAGCTTCGGAACTCGGTTCCTCGCCACTGGCGCGGTGATTCACTTCAGGCTCGCGCCGGAACAGGGAGCAAATATCCACGAAGATGCTCAGGATATCGTCTTCCATATCCCGGGTTTCGTGATCGCCGGACCGCAGCCTCTTGTTCCACTCGGAAAGCAGGCGGCCAGTCTCTTTTGGATCGACATCAAAGCCGAGCATGAGCTGACGCAGCTGCTCGAAAGTTCTCCGAGTCTCAGAAGCAGCGCCCTGCTGCTTTTCCACTGCAGAGCGCGCGGGGAACACGATGCGCTCGGTCTTGCAGGTGGAACGGTCTTCAGCGCTGGGGTCAATCTGCACCAGAGGAGCGCCTGCGTCGACCTGGACATTGCGCATGGTCATCACCTGGCGCACCTTTCCAGAAAAAGGAGCCAGAACCTGCATCTCCATTTTCATGGCCTCGAGCACCAGCAAGCGATCGCCGGCTGAGACGGAATCACCGGGTTTGACGGCAATAGAGACGACAACTGAAGGCGAGGGTGCGTGGACAATGCCTCCATCGTCACGGTCGATTCTGTGCGCAACGCCATCGACCTCGATGCGGAGCCCATCGACTTCTACCCGGTATGTTTCAGGACCGAGACGGCAGACCTTCGGTGAGTACGCCTGGCCACGATACCGCAACTCGGCGGTTCGTCCGAGTTCGCTGTGAATTTGGGGCCGGCCTCTCACGGCGGAAGCATAGAACTGAGCCCGCTCCACTGCCAGTTGCGCTTCGTACGACTCAATGGCGGCGTGCACCAGGGCAACATCGGCGTACTCGCGCGAAAGATGATCCCCGGAGGCAGCCAGGCGATCGAGCCAGCCGACGTGTACTTCGGCGCGCTGCACCTCGTCTCGGGCGAGCAATCCCTGAAGGAAGGATTTGTTGCTGGCGCCGCCCTTGATCACAACGACGCTCTCACGCAGAGCGCGCTGCAGGCGGGAGATCGCTTCATTGCGGTCTCGTCCGTAGGCGATGACCTTAGCGATCATGGAATCAAATTCGGCAGGAACAGTATCGCCCTCGCCGACACCGGTATCGATACGAATACCCGGGCCGGTTGGAATTTTGAAGCGCTCAATCAAGCCGGGCGATGGAGCGAAAGCACTGTCCGGATCTTCGGCGTTCAGGCGAACTTCAATGGCGCAGCCACTGGTTCGCGGCGGATCGCCCAGCAAGCGTCCACCGCGCGCAACGTGAATCTGCAACTTCACCATGTCCAAACCGGTGGTGCACTCCGTTACAGGATGTTCCACCTGAAGGCGCGTGTTGATCTCCATGAAGGAGAAGGCTTGCAGGTCGGGTTGGTACAGGAATTCAACAGTCCCGGCATTGCGGTAACCAGCGAACTGGCTCAAGCGGACGGCGGCGTTCCGGAGTTCGAGATCCTGAGCGGAAGAGAGTGCCGGAGAGGGCGCTTCCTCAAGAACTTTCTGATGGCGGCGCTGGACCGTGCAGTCGCGCACGCCGGCGGCCCAAGTGGTGCCAAAATTGTCGGCGATGATCTGCACTTCGACGTGGCGAGCACCGGTGATCAGCCTTTCCAGAAAAACTGTGGGGTCTCCGAACGCTTTAAAGGCTTCGCTGCGGGCGGACTCGAATGCGTCCAGAAGCTGATCTTCACTGATGACCTTGCGAATTCCGTGCCCACCGCCTCCGGCCGTGGCTTTGATCAGCAAAGGAAAGCCGAGACGGCGAGCATGGGTCAGAGCTTCATCCATGGTTTCCACCGGCCCCTGGCTCCAGGGAGCAACGGGCACATTCGCTTGCTGAGCGAGCAGCTTGGAAGCGATCTTGTCGCCTACGCGGCGCATGATGTCGCCGTCGGGGCCGATGAAGACGATGTTCATCTCGCGGCAAAGATCGGCGAAGGCGGCTTGCTCAGCGACGAATCCCCACCCAACCCACACGGCATCCGCGCCCGCCGCTGCGAGTGCGCGCTGCAGGCATCCGTAATCCACGTAGCTGCTCTTACACTGTTGCGTCGTGGGATCGAGCACCCGCGTTGGCCCGAGGCAGAAGGCTTCGTCGGCCTCGCGCACAAACATGGCGTGACGCTCGCAATCATTGAAAAGAGCAATGGTCCGCAGCGATGTGCCATGCTCCTGATTGAAGTCGCGGGCCGCGTGAATGAAACGCATGGCAGCCTCGCCGCGGTTCACAATTGCAACGCGCTCAAATTCATAGTTCATAAGGGCCCCCGACGAAACCCCGTTGCGGGTCAAGCCGCCGCCATGTCTAGCGTCATGGCGGTCTGCAGTGGCTCCAACTTTCTTGCATCCATGGAATCGGCAAGTGCGATGGTGTGATAGCCACTGAGGCGGACCAGACGTTTGCCGGAGCCATCGATCACTTCAGCGTCAAAAGATTTTTGGTCCAATTTGCGAGTCACTACCGCATAGAACGGTCCGTGGGCTGACTCGCTGACTCCAGGCGCAACGTCCAGGTGGTCGATGTGGAGCGGCAACCCCATGCGGCCGTCGATGCCCATCTCCCAAAGGCCGGCGGTCTGGAAGCAGAGCTCAATGAGCCGAGGAGCGAGGGCAGTGACGAGTTCGGCCGGATGGTGATTGGCTGCCAGATTCTC
>QHVR01000067.1 GCA_003223595.1 Acidobacteriota bacterium | reverse complement strand
AGTCAGCGTACGCGGCTCGTGGCGGTAGAACTTGAATGGCGCGAGGAAGCTGACTTCTTCGATCGCTTCGACGTACCACCCCGGGAGTAAAGCCAGTGCGGCTTCGGCGAATGCTTCGACGCCCATAACGCCGGGAAGCACGGGAGTGCCGTCGATCTGGTGGTCGTACAAGAAGGGCTGGAGCTTGGGATCAAGAGTTGTTTCGAATGTAAGCGGAGCGAAGAGACCCGCACTTCGAACCTTGCCCAGCATGGGCCCGTTGCACGCCGCCTTCGTAGTATCGAGTCCGCCGGTCTCGTCCCATTCCTTCAACAGAACACCAAGGCTCTGGCCGATGACGATT
>QHVR01000776.1 GCA_003223595.1 Acidobacteriota bacterium | reverse complement strand
CGGTAGCGTTGGCCAAAACATCGCGACATTCTTTTTCTGAAATTTCATTGATGAGCATACGTTCACTTTCAAGGGGAATTACAGAGTTGCCCAATCCGTCTGCACAATTGATTTTAGTGGATTGATGGGCAAACCGCAGCCGTCAGACGTCCTTCCCAGTCAGATGAACTCCGAAGAGTTGCTTACCTCTTTTAGGCGCGCCCGTCTAAGCCCAACAGCATCGCAGCTGTAAGCGTGTGTCTGCGAATTCCACCAGATTCTGAGATCAGGTCCTAAATTGCCGCTGCCTGGTGCCGGCAGCAAGGAGGGTTGTCCATGTTCAAGAGTCGTTTACTTCCTTTGTTAAGTAGCGTTCTGTTATTCGCGAGCTTCAGTCAGGCTCAGACCGCCACCGGCGAAACATTGATGCTCGACCTGCCGCGGGCCAGCCAGCACGCGGTAGTGTCGCAGCGTATTGGCATCACCGATATCACCATTAACTATCATCGGCCGCTGGCCAATGGACGCCAGGTCTGGGGCAAACTCGTTCCTTACGGGCAAGTATGGCGGGCTGGTGCGAATGAGAATACGAGTGTCACTTTCACTGATCCGGTCACGATTGAGGGGCAGAATCTGGATAAAGGCACCTACGGGCTGCACATGATTCCAGGGCAGGATCAGTGGACCGTGATTTTCTCCAAAAACGCCAGCGCCTGGGGGAGCTTCACTTACAAGCAGGATGAGGACGCCTTGCGGGTGAACGTGAAGCCGCAGGCCGCGGAGCTGCACGATGCGCTGACGTACGACTTTGATGACGTGAAGCCGGATTCGGCCGTGGTCACCATGCGCTGGGAAAAGGTCGCGGTGCCGTTCAAGGTCCACGTCAACGTGAATGAGATCGTCACCGCCAGCCTGCACCGTCAGATGCATGGGCTGAACCAGTATTACTGGGAGGGCTGGGACGATGCGGCGCAGTACTTCCTGGTGAACAAGATCAATCTGGATGAGGCTTTGAAGGATGAGGATCTGTCGATCCAGGCGGAAGAGCGCTACGACAATCTGATGAACAAGTCGAAGATTCTCGAGGCGATGGGACGGAAGCAGGATGCGGAAGCTTTCCGCACGCAGGCGCTCGACAAGGCAAATGCGTTGCAACTTTACATTTACGGGCGGCAGTTGCAGGGAGACAAAAAGCAGGATGAGGCGCTGGCGATCTATAAATCCAATGCGAAGAAGTACCCGGATTATTGGACTTCGCACCTGGGGCTGGCGCGGGTGTACAGCGCACAGGGGGATTTCGACAACGCCGTGAAGGAATTGAAAATGTCGATGACGGGAGCGCCTGAGGCCAATAAGAATGCATTGGACGGATATGTGAAGCGGCTGCAGGCTAAGGAGGATATCAACCGATAGTTCGGGATATCGGGTGTGCTCGGCTTCGCCTTCGCTTGGACAGCCCAAGGGGCTGTCCCTACGCGAGCATCGCTAGCCCGTGTTGTGGAGGCCGGCGGCGATTCCGTTGATTGTGGCTCCCAGCGGGTACTCCAGTTCGGAGGACTGTTCGCCTTGCTGCTTGCGGCGCAGAAGCTCTACCTGGATCAGGCTCATGGGATCGACATAGGGATTGCGCAGGCGGATGGAGCGGGCGAGCACTCGATTTTTCGCCAGCAACTCCCGCTGGCCTAGAACGCGAAGCAGCATGCGGCGTGAGCGGAAGAATTCGTCTTCGAGCATGGAGAAGACGCGTTTGCGCAGCGCCGTATTTTTCACCAGCCCCGAATAAGTGCGCGCGATCCCGAGGTCGGCCTTGGCCATCCCCAGTTCCACGTTGCGCAGCAGGTCGGAGAATATGGGGAAGCCGCGCGCGATCTGCCGCAGGAGTTGCTCGTTTCCTGGAGCGCGCTTGGCGAAATGTTCCAAACGGCGTGCCGGCTCTGCATCCAGCCGAAAACCCATGGAATGGCGCGGAGGTCTTCCAGCTTGCGTCCTTTGGTGCGGCGGGCAGGACGCGAGCCGATGCGCGCGCTATCGAGTTCATTGACGGGCGTGGCCTGCTCGAAATATTCGAGCACGTCGGGGTTCTCCGCGATCTGCTCACGATAGACCTTGTACGCTTCCTGGGAAATCTCTTCGACAGCTTCTTCCCACTCGGTGTTTGTGGGCGGAGTGGGGCGGGTCAAAGCTTCCAGGCTGGCGGCGATCATCAGTTCCAGATTCCATTCCGCCAGAACTGGGTCGGCATATTTCCAGTTGAGGACTTCGCCTTGCTCGGTCACGCGGATCTGCCCAGAGAAACAGCCCGGAGGCTGCGCCAAAATCGCCGAGTGCGTAGGGCCGCCTCCGCGGCCCACGGTGCCGCCGCGGCCATGAAATAAACGAAGCTTCACCTGATGCTCGTGGGCCGCGCGATGCAGTTCGCGATGAGCCTTGTACAGTT
>QHVR01000775.1:2089-2486 GCA_003223595.1 Acidobacteriota bacterium | reverse complement strand
TGTTCTGGGCGGACCACGTTGTCGGGGGTATCTTCGGCCGCCGGATACTTCCGGAGAGCACCATCACGGCGGCGCTGTTGCTGGCCGTACTGGGGGTAGCCTGCATCTGGCTAGGCATGCGAGTGGCGCAGGCATTTCATTGGGTTCCCACGATCAACAAAGATGTTGCGAGTGATCCCTCGCGATGGGCCTATCTGAGGGTAATTTTTGTAGTGGGAACGTTGGTCAAGATTTTCGTACCCATCACAGCGCTCGGGATGGGTGGACGGCAGTTCATCTCGAACTTTGAAAATACGGTGCCGGTGGTTACGTTTGCCATTTTCATCCGGCACTATCTGCGAGGCACACTGCGGAAGCCCGACAAAATTCTGGTGGCCGGATACGCGGTCGTATCCGT
>QHVR01000775.1:0-2077 GCA_003223595.1 Acidobacteriota bacterium | reverse complement strand
GCGGGCATCTCGTCAGGTTGGCTCGGAAGTGCGGTGAACCTGGGACTGGTTTTCATCGTCGTATACATCTATGAGAAGCGCCGCTTCCCCATGGCTGCGTGTCTGGCCGTCGTGCCAGTACTCCTATTCTTCCAGCCGGCGAAAACGATGTTCCGGGAGCGTTACTGGGCACGCCAGTCAAGCGATACGTCGACCGAGCGCGTCAGCTATTGGGTGGAGAATTCCTGGCGGCTCTGGAATAACGCGATCACCAGCCGCGACAACGAGCAACTGAGAGAGCTTTCCAATAGCACCTTGAGCCGCTTCGATCTGCTGCGTCAGACCGCACACGTCATCGAATTTACGCCGAGCAGGGTGCCCTACCAGTACGGCAATCTTTACTCCTACATGCTGGTTACCTTCATTCCGCGATATTTCTGGCCCGACAAGCCATCGGTCAACGATGCGAATCGCTGGTACCAGGTGCACTATGGCCTCACCGATCCGCAGAATCTTTCAGTGGTGTCGATCGCCGTGGGAAGCGTGGCCGAGAGCTACATCAGTTTCGGTTGGTTGGGGCCGCTGCTGGTAATTCTGCCGCTGGGAATTTTTCTGGGAACATTCGAGCGGATTTTTCTGCATGCTGACTCCGGAGTGCTGTTCAGTTGCGTGGGGGCGGTGCTGTTTCCGCAGTTGTTGGCGATTGAATCGCAGATGGCGCAGTACGTCGCGGGATTAGCCCAGCAGATTGCCTTGATTTTACTCGTGTTGATTCCGACGCTGGAGGCGCGCTCGATTGCGGGGAGGTCGCTGAAACTCGCAGCCATGCCGTACGCGCTGAATCGGCGGTCGAAGGCTAATCCGAACCTTCCAGGGCCCTCAATCCTGCCGCGGAGAACGGTTGGCAGATAGCAGCCACATGAAAATTCTTCATGTGAGCCCCTCGTTCTACCCTACCCGGGCATACGGAGGGACCATACGCTCCAGCTATGGATTGTGCCATGGGCTGACGCAGGTTGGCTGCGAGGTCCGGGTTCTGACCACCGACAGTGACGGAATCGGCCGAAATCTCCAGGTGGCCAACGATCGCGATGTCGCCGTCGATGGTCTTCAGGTTCGCTATTGCCACAAGCTGTTTCGGAATTCGGTGTCGGCCGACTTGCTTCGAGTGCTGGGCGAGTACGTGGCGTGGGCTGATGTGGTGCATCTGATCGCGGTGTACTCATTTCCGACGTTTCCCACGCTGGCATATTGCCGCAGATTGCGAAAGCCGCTGGTGTGGTCGCCCAGGGGATCGCTGCAGCGCTGGGATGGATCGACTCGCGGGGCCACAAAGGTCGTCTGGGAGCGGGTGTGCCGCATGCTGGCTGCGAAAGACAGAGTCGTCCTGCACACTACTTCTGAAGAAGAAGCGCGGCAAAGTCAGGCGCGGTTTCGCGATCTGCGCACGGTGATCGTCCACAATGGAGTGGAATTGCCGGAGCGTGTCCGCAGGAGTGGGCCCACAGCCGAATTGCGCATCACGTATCTTGGGCGCCTGCATCCCATCAAGGGGATCGAAAACCTGCTGGACGCTTGCAAGTTGATGGAGGGGGATGCTGATCCGTGGCATTTGAAGATTGCTGGTAGCGGGGAAGGGGATTACCCAGAGGTCCTTAAGTCGAAGGTGGAGAAGCTCGGGTTGCAGGCGCATGTGGAGTTTACCGGCGAAATCTTTGGAGACGCTAAAGAGGATCTGTTCGCCGACTCCGATGTTCTTGTGGCTCCGTCGTACGTGGAAAATTTCGGTATGGTCATCGCGGAGGCCTTGGCACACGAAGTTCCGGTGATCGCGGGTCGGGGGACGCCATGGCAGGGCCTGGAAGCCAATGGATGCGGGTTGTGGGTGGAGAACGATGCGCCGAGTTTGGCTGCCACGATTCGGCGCATGCGTACGCTGCCCTTGCGAGACATGGGAAGGCAGGGCCGGTGCTGGATGCAGCGCGAGTTTTCCTGGGAGGCGGTGAGCAGGGAGATGCTCGCTCTATTTGATGGCTTGCCTTGGGAATAAATGCCGGGAGCATCAAGACATTCCATAGCTCTTGAAAGGGTAAAGAGG
>QHVR01000066.1 GCA_003223595.1 Acidobacteriota bacterium | reverse complement strand
GCCCCGGACGAATCTATCGACTGCAGAATGCGGAACACCGCCTCATTGGCGCCGCCGTGCAGCGGCCCCTTTAGCGCCCCGATCGCAGACGTGATGGCAGAGTGCATGTCGGATAAAGTCGCGGCCGTCACACGCGCAGCAAAAGTCGAAGCATTGAGTTCATGATCGGCGTGAAGAATCAAAGCGATGTCGAGCGCCCGTTCTGCCGTCGCCGAGGGATGCTTGCCATTCAGCATCAGCAGAAAATTTGCGGCATGAGAAAGCGAGCGCTCCGGCTCCACTACGGGCTGCCCTTTCCGAATGCGATCATAGGCCGCCACAATCATCGCGATCTGCGAAGTCAGGCGAATGGCTTTGTCCACATTCGCCTTGCTGTCGTTGCTTTTTTCCTGGGGATCGTAGAAGGAGAGAGCCGAAACGGCGGTGCGCAGTACATCCATGGGCAGAGCATGACGAGGAGCGTTGCGCATCAGCGAAATGATCGAAGCATCCAGCTTGCGTTCCTCTGCCAGGCGGTCGTGCAGTTCGCGCAGCTCACGCCTCGTGGGAAGCTTTCCGAACCACAGCAGATAGCAGGTCTCTTCAAAGTTCGAGTGATCGGCAAGTTCGTGGATATCGATGCCGCGATAGGCAAGAACGCCCCGATCTCCGTCGATGTAGCAGATTTTGGAGTTGGTTGCGACGACTCCTTCGAGTCCTTTGGGCGCGTGATTTGCAGTGAGGCCAGGCATTCGATCTCTCGTTTCCCGCAGAATTGGCATAACCCCTGCGAAGCGGTCGCGCGGAGGGCAACCTTTTTTTATACCTGAAAACTGCCGCGCTTTCCAACCGGCTCCCGGATGCGCTTTGCTCGCCTTATTGTGAGGGGCGTATATTTAAAGGTTTCCTTGATGGTCCCGTTTCTAATGGTCCCCGCAGCGCCGTCATTATCTTCATGGAAGGGAATCCACCCGAATGAAACGCTTTCTCGCAATTCTGCTCGCCTATACCTTTCTTAGCTCGACTGTCGCCCTCGCTGATGAGGGCATGTGGCTCTACAATGCTCCTCCCAAAGACGCAATCAAAGCCAAGTATGGATTCGAATTGACCCAGCAGTGGCTCGATCATGTCCGCCTCTCCTCGGTGCGCTTCAACAACGGCGGCTCCGGCTCGTTCGTTTCCCCTGACGGGCTCACTTTTACCAATCACCACGTCGGCGCCGAGTGCGTGCAACAGCTGTCGACGGGCGGACATGACTACATCAAAACCGGCTTTTACGCGAAGAGCCAGGCCGAAGAGGCAAAATGCCCTAACCTGGAATTGAACCAACTGGTCGGGATTGAAGACGTCTCTGAGAAGATCAATGCCGGAGTGAAGCCGGGAATGTCGGCTGCCGACGCTGGACAGGCCCAGCGCGCCGCGATGTCCGACGTGGAAAAGAACTGCTCGACTTCCACTGGCCTGCGCTGCGATGTTGTCATCTTCTACTCAGGCCAGGTCTACAACCTGTATAAATACAAGAAGTACACCGATTTCCGCCTGGTATTTGCGCCCGAGTTCGATATCGCCTTCTTTGGCGGAGATCCCGACAATTTCACCTATCCTCGTTACGACCTCGACATCACCTTCTTCCGCGTGTACGAAAACGGAAAACCGGCTCATGTGGACAACTACCTGAAGTGGTCCCCTACCGGTGTGAGTGACGGTGACCTGATCTTTGTGTCAGGGCATCCCGGCAATACTGGACGGCTTCTCACCATGGCTCAACTGGAGTTCCTGCGCGACGTGCAGTATCCAGCCGCCTTGAAGTACTACGCGCGCCGTATCGAAGTGTTGCAGAATTTCAGCAAAGAATCCGAAGAGAACGCCCGTATCGCGCAAGAGAACATTTTCAGCCTGCAGAACTCGCAAAAAGCCATCACCGGCTACGAAGCCGGATTGCGGGATAAATCCATCATGGATCGGAAGGCTGCCGATGAAGCCAAGCTCCGCGCCTCTTTCAAAGCGGATTCCAAAACTTCCGGGGCGCCCGATCCCTGGAATGAAATCGTGCAAGCTATCAAGGTGAATCAGTCGATCTATGGCAATCTGACCTATCTGGAACGTTTGCGCGGATTCCCTCGCCTGCCCCAACTCGCTCGCACTCTAGTGCGGGCCGCGGAGGAGAGGCCAAAGCCCAATCCGGACCGTTTCCGCGAGTTTCGTGATTCCGCACTACCCTCACTGGAACAACAGCTTTTCTCGACAGAACCGATCTATAAGAATCTCGAGATCGTTCTGCTAACGGATGCCCTGGCAGAAATGCAGCAGTCGCTGGGCAACGACAATTCCGATGTACAGAAAGTGCTGCAAGGAAAGACTCCAGCCGAGGCCGCAAAGCAGCTGATCACAAATACGAAGCTGGATGACGTCGCCGTACGCAAGCAGCTTTATGAAGGCGGCCAGCAAGCGATCAACGCTAGCACAGATCCACTTATTACAGTCCTGCGTGCGATCGACCCTGACGCCCGCACTGCCAGAAAAGAATACGAAGACAAAGTCGAATCGGTGGTGCGCCGCGATGGGGCCACCATCGCCAAGGCCCGTTTTGCGCAGAGCGGCTTCACCCAGCCACCCGATGCGACCTTCACCCTGCGCCTCAGCTATGGCCAGGTGAAGGGATACGAGGAGAATGGTAAGGCAGTTCCCTTCGACACCAATATCGGGGGCGCGTACGAGCACTCGGCAGAACACAGCAACCAGCCGCCCTACAATCTCCCCGAGAGTTGGATGAAGTCGAAATCCACCCTCAACCTGAAAACGCCTTTGAACTTCGTTTCCACGGCCGACATCATCGGAGGAAATTCCGGCTCTCCTACTGTCAATAAAAAGGGCGAGGTGGTCGGAATCATCTTCGATGGCAATATCCAATCCCTCGCCTGGAACTTTGCTTACAGTGACAAGCAAGCGCGCGCCGTTTCCGTGGATTCACGCGGCATTCAGGAAGCTCTGCGCAAAATCTATGGAGCTGGCGCCCTTGCGGATGAATTGATGGGATCAAAGGCGACCGCGGCCAGTGCGGCGAAGTGATCTGGTTTGTAATCTCCGGCCCGTCTCCCGCGAGGCGGGCCCTTAGATGCTTATGCCGGCCAGATGCTCAATGCAGTTTTGCTCAGAATCTGCTGCTGGGTAGCCTCGCTGAGTGGCAGCGACCGGAACTCCTCAAGGTTCTTCCTGATTTCGGGAACTCCAGGCCCCGGCCAATCCGTCCCGAATAAAGTCTTGTGCGCAATCTCTTCCAGGCGCGGGAAATATTGCAGCAAAGTTTTCGGAGGGATACCGCTTATATCGAGATAAACGTTGGGATGGCGCCGGATCAGGAAGAAAGCTGTCTGCATCCACAGCGGCCGCCCTCCATGGGCAAGGAGAATCTTCAGCATGGGGAAATCCACCGCGACATCATCCACGTAAATCGGATCGCCGTACCGGTTGCGCGCTCCGGGAAAAATCGACGTGCCCGTGTGGAACATCACCGGAATCCCATTCGCCTCGGCGGCGCGATAGATGATCTCCAGTTCCTTTACTCCGCGAAGATAGTCGTTGGGAAATAGCAACTGGTGAGGCGGGTGGATCTTGATCATCTTCAGCCCCAGCTGCAAAATCTGCTCGACGTCCGCGAGAACGTTGGCAGTATGCCGCGGGTGCAGGCTCCCACAGGAAAGCAGGCGGTTCGGATTTTCTTTCACGTAATCGGCAACAAACTGGTTCACGCCGCTGGTGAAACCGATGACCTCAGGGGCCACGTAGTTGATGAGCATGGCACGGTCAATTCCGCTGCTGTCCATGTACTTCAAAAACGCTCTCGGGGACCGGCAGAACTCCTCAATCTGCTCGAAATTCGCCCGATTCTTTTTCATGAGTTCCAGCGCATGCGGCTTGAACATCTCCATCGGCTGGATGTGAATGTGGCAATCGGTGATCATTGGCGGCGGCGTTCGCCTCAGTGTTGCATTCTACCAGCCGGTAATTACGCCGCCGGGCACGGCACAAATCCTGACCAATCAATTCCCTGCTGGAATTTCTCGTCCGGTTCGAAGGTTGTTTTGAAGGTGAATGCAAACTGAGTGGGTCCGTGCTCGGCAAGATGTGCGAGGCGTTTGGTCGCCTCGTCCATACCAGGACGATGCCCTGCCGGAACCCACCAAAGGGCCATGTACACCCCCGAGAACCTCTCAAACCAGGCGTCCCTCTCCCGCAGAAGCTCCGCGTGAGAAGTCTTGTAAACATAATGACGCAAGGCGGCAATGCCCTCCCACACCGACATGTTGATTAAGATCCGGTCATCTTCCGGATACGGTCGAAAATAGGTCGCATTGCCCACCGGCGTTTGAAGTCGCCAGACGAAGCCGGGGCTGCGATCGGCCAGCGCGTTGATCTCGTCCAGCCGCGAAACGAATCCGGCCATGACAGGGTCGTGAGTCGGAGCTTTTACTCGGCCAATGTTGACCTGCGCGATTTGGTAGTTAGACATGTTGCTTGCTTCTTCCAGCGGCGAGTTTAATTCTCGCGTGCCTGGGCCGCGGCCAGCACAGCGCGTTTGGTGAACACACGAATCATCTCGCGACGATACTCCGGTGTGAGCGCGGAGGTTGTCAACGGTTTGCTCATTTTAGCGGCCATATCGCCGGCGGCTTCGGCCAGGCATTCATCGACCATTTTCCCCGCAAGCAACTCCGATGCGCCCGCCACCAGCAACGGGGCCGGGTTCACCGCAGTGATACCAATGCGCGCATCGGCGATATGGCCGTTCAAACGCTTCATCACTACCGCGACTCCTGCCAATGGATAATCGATGGACCCGCGAACCCGCAACTTGCGATATACACCGGTGAAGCCGGCAGAAGACGCGGGCAAGAAAACGCGGGTGAGGAGCTCGCTCGGCTGCAAATTGCGATAGGTGTCGCCGAGCCCCGTGTAGAAGTCGCGCAAGGCAACACGCCGTGTTCCCGATGCGCTCGCTAGCTCAAGCTCAGCGTCAAGGCAGAGCAAGGCGGGGGGAGTATCTCCCGAAAAAACCGCCCAGCATTTGGTTCCACCGGGAGCCACGTGTCACAGATCACCATCTTTCTTGATTCAGAATCCGCAGCTCTTTCGCCAGGTAAGCGACTGGTTGTACCAGAGGCAGCGCGTGTCCAGGCAAATGTTCCCGCCGATCGTTCCCATGTTGCGCAGCACGGGAGAGGCAACGGTCGCGGCGGCTTCCGTCAGCACAGGATAGTGTTGTCGTAAAAACTCCGAGCGCTCGATCTCGCGCAGCGTAGTCAGAGCGCCAATCTCAACGCCACCGCCGGCTAAAGCTCGAATGCCTCGCAATTCGCGGATCGCCCGCAAATCGAGCACATACTCTGGTTCAAACAGCTTCTGCTTCATTGATGGAATCAAGTCAGTGCCACCCGCGACGACCCGGAGAGTAAAATTTTGCGTGGAGGAACTCTGGACCTCGACGGAATCATGTAGGGACAGCCGCCGCCGGCTGTCCGGCCCGCGCGATGTTTGCGCGGGCAACTGAGGCGCTGAGTACTTCACGAGATATTCGATTGCCTGCGCTACGCGCTTCGGACGCAGCAATTTAAATTGTGGCAGGCTCAATCAGTGCCTCCCGCCGGTGCTTCCGCGCGCCGAGACGGATCGAGCGGATGCCTCTCCGGCCCTTTCCCTTTGAACCACAGCGCCCCGCCATGCTCGCGGAAACGGTTGGGCGCAGTTGGATCGATGCCCTCGGTCAGGTTCAGCGCCTTGGCGTGCTTCTTCGCTCGCAGCCCCGCCAGTACTCTCTCCGGAGTAAACGGAGACTCATGCAGCCGCACACCCACCGCGTCGTAGATGGCATTGGCAATCGCGGGAATCGTTGCCGCGAGCGATCCTTCGCTGCACTCTTTCGCGCCGAACGGCCCTTCGGGATCCAAGCTCTCCACGATGATGGGTTCCACTTCCGGCGACTCCACCGAGGATGGGCTGCGATATTCGAGCAGCCCGGGATTCATCAGCATGCCATCTTTCCAGACCATCTCTTCGGTGAGCGCCTGCCCCATGCCCATCCAGACGGAGCCGATGATCTGGCCTTCGACCGAAACGGGGTTCAAGGCGCGTCCGCAATCATGCGCGGCCCAGACTTTGTGAACCGTGACCTCGCCAGTCTCCTCATCGACGCTGACTTCGGCAACTTGAGCCGAGTATGAATATGCGGGCGAGGGCCCTACACCCGCTCCCTTGTGCTTGCCCCCGCGTGCTTCAGCAGGTGGGGCGTATGAACCCGTACCAGTCAGTGCGCCATGGAAGTCGATGGCTGCGACCACCGCTTCCTCGAAAGTCATCGAATGCTTCGGGCCTTCTTCTTTGCGCTTCTGCTGCAGAGAGCCGCGGAGGATCTGGCCTTCGACGCGCCCCGACACTGAGGCTGCCGAGCTTTGCTCGGCTGGACCGACGGCGGCATCCCTCCCTCCACGAGCGCTCCTGGTAACGAGGTCACCCCTGAAAACGACATCGTGTGGATCACACGACATCTTCTTTGCGGCTGCGGCCGCAATCAGCTTTTTGACTTCGTTCGCCGCTCGCAGCGTGGCATTGCCTGCCATGAACGTCACTCGGCTCGAGTAGGAGCCAATATCAATGGGCGTCAGATCAGTGTCCGCAGCTACCACGCGCACGCGCGATAACGAGCAGCCCAGCGTCTCGGCAGCCACCTGCGCCGTCATCGTATCCGATCCCTGGCCTATCTCCGAGGCCCCCGTGTATACAACTACACCGCCATCGCGATCGATCTTGATGTTCACCGTCGAGTGAGGCATGTCGGAGCGGATGATCGAGTTGGCCGCCCCGCTCACGTAGTGACTGCAAGCAATGCCCAGGCCGCGCCCCTTCGCCAGCTTGCCTTTGCGCTCCTTCCATCCGGAGCGTTCCACCGTCTTCTCGATGCACTCCGGCAAGCCGTAACTTTGCACGCGCAAGCCGTTCACCGTGATGCAGGGCGACTGCAATAGATTACGGCGGCGAATCTCGGCCGGATCCATTCCAATCGCGGACGCAAGTTCATCCAGTTGAGACTCGAAGGCGAATCGTACATTCACCGTGCCGTGACCGCGCATAGCTCCGCAAGCGGGCTTATTGGTGAGCACACG
>QHVR01000065.1 GCA_003223595.1 Acidobacteriota bacterium | reverse complement strand
GCCGAAAATTCGCGTCACCTGTTTAGCGCTTGTAGACAGTGGTCGCCGGGTGATAGTTCCGCCAGTCAAACCAGTAATCTTTCAGAGCCGGGATGCGGTCCAGACACTTACCTTGCGCGGGGCCCGAAACGGCGCAGCCTTGAAAATTCCATTCGCTGGCAGTGGTTGTGTCCAGGAGCAGCCAGGGTTTCTCTGGGGATGGAGTATTTGACGGCGTCTTCGTAACTCCGCTCGCCGCCGCAGCCGCCGTGCCGGGTGTCGATGTGCCGAGATTTGTCTTTGCATCGGCCGGACTTGCATTTGTGGGACTTTCGCTCTCGCCCTTCAGGAAGAACTCGGCATCTTTGCCATCGATGCGGCTGACGAAAACGCGAAAGCTTTTGCCGTCGGCACCCACTGCGATGAGGATCGGTTTGCCATTCACCCGATCGACTACCGGCGACTGCTTGACCAACTTGTCCCAGGGATAAGCCCGGCTAGTGCCATCAATCTCCAGCCCGACCACGATATCGCGCGACTTCAACTCAGTCCCCGGAAAGCTAATCACCACCGGGAGTTTGGCCACTTCTGGCTCCCAGTCGCTGTCGTACTCCTTCACGTACTTCGCAACCGGAGCAAGAACTCGTCCATTCGAAACTTCGGATTTCCACTGCCCGAAGGTGAGTTCATCGCTGGGGACCAACTCGAGCGTCGAGCCTTTCAGCGGGCCGTAAATCGCTCTCCCGGTGATCTGCTGCCACCAGCTGCCGGTTTCCTTGTCCCGCATGATGAAGTTCTGGTTATTGATTCCGGCCAGGTAGAAATGGAGAACCCGGCCATTTACAGTTCGCGTCCACACCAGACCGGTGTGACACAGCGTTCAATACGTCACCGCGATGGGAACGCCCTGCACCACGTCATTCAGGATGTGGTGATAAGCCATCTCGCGGATGGGATACGCACGCGCGTCCGGGCCGTACTGAACCGCGAGAACCATCTCTTTACCAGCGAGTTTGCTCGCGGCCTCAGCTTCAAACTGCGGGCTGTCGACGGGATGAAACATCCATTCAAAGTAGTTGAGCCGCGACATAACCGCGGAAAATAATACGAGGACAACCACGCTGGAGAGGACGATCTTTCGCCGCAGATTGCCGGAGTCCCACAGCAACACCGCAAGGGCAACGCATACGAGGGCGGCAATCAGGGTAGGCAATGGCGCACTCTGCCGCAGCGCCATCGCCCACCCCAGTCCCGATACGCTCTGATGCGTGAAAGGGCGAATGATGAATGCGGGAACAAAAAAGAAACCGATAGCCACAATGGCTGATACGCAGAAGATCAGCCACAGAGATAAGCGGGCTGAGTTCGAGGATGGCATCGCGATCGCGTTTCCTTTACAAATCTGATCCCACATTGTAGCGGACCCGCCTGAACGGATGCCGTGGACCACTGGATCGCGCGAGGGAGGCACTCTAAGTAGCTTATTTTTCAATTGCTCGGCCCGTCGTTCTGCTCCCCGGTTACATCACTTTGGTTATCTGTCCAGAATTCCGGCGATTGCTATTCTGATGAGCGAGAAGTGCGGTCGGAGCCATTCTTGGGCCTAGGCGGGTTTGAATGTTCTCACGAGTAGCGATCACTCCTTCTAAAGGCACGCGCGGCCATAGCCACGTGGCTGGCGGTGGATCCGTGGTCCATGCATCCGGGGCGAGATTTACACGTGGTTTCAGCGTGCTCGAATTGTTGATCGTGGTCGGGATCGGCATCACGATCGTAGCCATTGCGATGCCTTCGTTCATCAATACTTTTTACAGCATTCGTTTGAAATCGGCGGCCAGCAATCTTTCCGCCTTGATGCAGCAGGCGCGCATCCAGGCGGCGCGGCAGAACAAGACTTATTCGATTGCGTACGACACGACGTCCTCTCCGCAGAAAGCTTGCATCGACTTGGACAATAACGCCAGGTGCGATCCCGGAGAAACAGTCATCACGTTCACTCTATCGATCTCGATGTCGACAACGGGCGCGCCCGCGGGCGCGGGAGCACCGCCTGCATATGTGCTGGTGGGCGATACGGCGGGAACGACCTACGACAACACGACCATTTTAGGATACTCGGCCCGCGGGTTGCCGTGTGCCTATACAGCTGGAAACTGCCCTACTCCGGCGGCTGGTTACTTTGTCTACTACATCAAGGATTCGCGAGTCGGAAGTACCGGATGGGCCGGAGTAGTTGTAACCCGAAGCGGTAGAACGAAGCCAGTCATTTGGGATGGAACTTCATGGGAATGATGCGACGAACAAAGAAAGATAAAACTTCGGGGCAAGAAAGCGGCCTGACGCTGATTGAGCTGATGATCGCCATGGTTGTTCTCGCGGTCGGAATCCTGGGCTCGATGGGCTTGATCATTCGCGCCATCGGCGGCGATGCCTGGAGCAAGCAACTGAGCAACTCCACGGTTTTAGCGCAGGCAATCACCGAGAGAATTATGGCGATTCCCGCGGCCTCGAACGCACCCGTGACTATCGCCGATTGCACCGGCAATTTTGCCCCCGTGAATACGGCGCCCGGAGGAGCGGCAGTGACGGCCAACGGCGAAGTGGACTTCACCGCGGCCGCGGTAGCCAACTACCAGATGCTTTACACAGACTGTAACACCAATGGCCGTCAGTCTATCTATGACGTGCGCTGGAATGTGACTGCAGTCAACAATTCCCTCGGTTTTGTAAAGCTGCTGACCGTCTCGGCGCAATTGAAACACACTGGCAACAACGCGGTGGCATTCGCTCCGGTGGCGACGGTTCGCACCATCATCGGCCAGGGGACATAAATCATGAGACACACTGCCACTCGTCGCAATGAGCGCGGACACACGTTAGTAGAGTTGCTGGTAGCGATTGGCGTTCTAGGCCTGGTCACTGCCGGAGTGTTCGGCCAGTTGAATACGGCCGCGCAGCGCATCTACACCGAACAAATCAAGGTCGACAACTTCGACCAGGCGCGCGACTTCGTCGACCAGTTCTTTCGCGATATCAACCAGATCGGATACCCGAACGGGCGCATCGTCATTAATACCGGCTGGTCCGATACTCGGGTGGCCGTTGGCCTGGTGAGCATTAGTCCCACTTCGATCTGGTTTGAAGGGGACACTACCGGGTCAGGAGTAGTGCAAGAGGTGATGTATAAAATTAACGGCTCCGGAAACTGTGCACTTTGCTTTCAACGTAGCGCGGTTGCGAAAACGGCGAATCCTCCGTTGAACCAACTCGCAAACGCCGACTGGGGTACAGAAGTCAATGACCTCATCACGCCGATCATATTCACATATTTCGATGCGAACGGTAGCCCCCTCACACCGCTGGCAGGCGGATCCACCCTGGCCAATGACGCGTCAACTCTCGCGAAAGTAAAGACAATTCATATCTCCCTTACCATTCAGGATCCGAACGTTACAGATCCCAAGACCCACCAGCAGATCCAGACCAGCTTCGAGGGAGAGGTTTCATTGAACAACTGTTCGCTCGCAGCCAACGGCTTTAATCCGATGAGCTGCCAGTGAGGAGTAAACCTATGACTAAATCTTGCAAGAAGAACCGCAATTCGGAAAAGGGTATCGCTTTATTTGTGGCGATCTTCACGGTGCTGCTGATCACCGCCATCGGCGCGAGCATGATCATGCTGACCATGACGGATACCACCATCAGCGGAAACTTCCGCGACGAGCAAAAAGCATTCTTTGCTGCGAAAGCTGGAATGGAGGAGGTCCGCGATCGTTTCCGAAATACCGCGGACAATTCCATATTTACTATCCTTCCCGCGGCCCTGCCGGGGAATCCAACCTCGTTCCTTTACGTGCTGAATCCTAGGAATGCTGAGGCAGACACTCCGTGGCTAACGACCGGAAGCGCTTATCCCGACACTGAAGTCTGCAACGAGTTGTCGAAGATGGGTTCTGCCTGCGGCAGTCCACTACCGGGGTACTACAGCACTACCGCCAGCCCAACGTATGCCATGAATCCCGTCTCGTCCTGGAAATGGACCCGCATTAATTTGAAGGTCAACAGCACCGCATCCGGGACGTCGACCACCAACTTGGTTGACAATACTCCCGGCCTCGGCCCTGGCGCCCTGGTTTGCTGGAATGGTGCCTACGAGGTCGCCACTACGCTGGGAACCTGCGCGGCAATGAATCCGAATTTCCTGCCCGTGTATGTCATGACCACCCTGGCGGTGACGCCGAGCGGGTCGCGTCGCATGGTCCAGGCCGAGGCCATTTCGAATAAATATCCAACGTTACCGGGTCCAGTGATTTTCGACGGTGCCAGCCCAATCTTTAATGCCCCCAGCTCAAACGCCTTTACGGTCAACGGAAATGATGTCCCGAACGGCGGGCACGGCGGCGCTGGCTGTCCGGCAGCAAATAACGAATATGCACTCGGCGCTTACAACGACCCTGCAAAACAGACCTTGACCACTGATGCCAATGGCCGACCTCAGAGCTACCAGGGGTTGAACGGCACCCCCACCGTCGCCAGCGTGGGGAACGTTGGCTCGCAACTAACAATGCTGGCTACTGTAGGAGGACTGCAAAACCTGGCCAGCGCTGTAACGCTTATGGCGGGCAACGAGAGTAATGTTTACGGCAACAATCCCTCCACCATTTTGCGACCAGGCACCGACGCCAATCCTCAGGTGAACGTCGTCAACGGCGATGTTACGCTCTCTGGAAACTGGCACGGGGCCGGCATTCTGCTGGTTACCGGCACTTTACACTTTCACGGTACACCAACTTATGACGGACTCATCCTGGTGATCGGACAGGGTGCCGTTATCAAGGACGGCGGCGGCAATGGAACACTGGACGGCTCATTGCTGGTCGCGAATCTTTACTCCGGCACGCCCCCCAGTAACTATGGGCCGCTACTATCCCCGTCAAGTACTCCCGGAATTCCGTATTTTGACTGGACCGGCGGAGGCACTGCGAATTTTCAATATGACAGCTGCTGGTCCACGATGATGAACACCCTGCAATCCTATCGCGTCGTGGCCGTGCGGGAGATGATGTACTAACCGCAACCGCCAATCTCGCGCAACCGAACCACGCCCCAATCTTCGATTTTCGAAGATTGGGGCTTTTCCTTTTTCCCGACCCTCTGAACCGTTGCTAAGTGTTACAGCAAACCCAAGGCTCGTGACCCCAGTAACCTTGTTCAGCACACCGACGAAATCTACCATCATCCGTACGTATGACTCTATCTGCTCTGCTCGTGTGCACAGACAAGAATGCGGCACAGGTCTTGGATCACGTCCTGAAAGAACTCAACATTGGAGTGGAATCCTGTCCGGACTTTGCACGGGCTGGCATTCGCAGCGCGCAGGAGCGATACGACGCGATCATTGTGGATGGTGATTCGACCAAGGATGTTACCCGGCTACTGAAGGAGACACGGTCGTCGCGCTTGAACGAAACCACCCTGGCGATCGCGGTCGTCAGTTCGCAGGAGAGTATTCGAGAGCTATTCTCGTTGGGAGTCAGTTTTGTGCTGTACAAGCCCGTGGCCTACGAACGTGCGCTGAGCAGCCTGCGCGCGGCCCGGGCGGTCATGCGCAAGGAGAAGCGCAAGAAGTCGCGTGCCCCGGTGCATGCGCAAGCCTTGGTCGATTACGCCAACGTGGAACGGGAGAAGGCCACTTTGATCGATCTTGCCGCGGATGGAATGGCCGTATCCTTTGGCAAGAAACTGCCGCCCACCAGCAAGGTTTATTTTCAGTTCACCTTGCCTGGACAAAAATCCCCGATTCGTCTCTCCGGACAGGTCGTCTGGCAGGAATGGAATGGGCGCGCGGGGGTGCAGTTCGCAGACGTCCCCAAGAGCTCGCGACGCCTGCTGGATGAGTTCCTGGCGGCGAACGTGTCCAACGCAACCAGCCGAGAGGGAAGCGAACAAAGCATCGAATTGCAGGACCCGCTGCCCATCGCGTTAAGCATGTCGGAGCCGCGCCACGCCGGCCCCAAACCGGATTTGCGCCCACCTCAGGAGCAGCCACAAACCGCGCACATGGATGTCGCAACCGCCGTGCTCGATGCGAAACCGGAGCCGAACAATCGCCGTGCACAGGCTCGCTACGGTTGCCGGTTGGGCGCGGAGGTATATCGAACCGGAACCTCTGTTCCGAATCGCTGCTGTCTGACTGACTTGAGCGCTGGTGGATGTTACCTGGAAATGTCCTTGCCTTTTCCGCAGGGAGCAACCGTCGAAATCGTAGTTCGCACTTACGAGATGAAATTACAGGTGCGGGGAAGCGTTCTGACCTCACATCCTGGCTTCGGCATGGGCATCGGTTTCGATTTGAAGACCAAGGACGAGCGGGCCAACCTCAAAAAGCTCACGGACTACGTCGCAGAGACCACCGAACCTTCCTGACCGGTCTTCGCATCGTTCCCAATCAAGAATCGAAAATAGCTCGTGTAGGGGCGGAGCCATTGCTCCGCCCCGCGAGCAAAGCGAGCAGCTGCAAAGGCGCTTCCCGCACCCTCCCGGACCAATGGGTCCGGGGCTACGTAGTTCGTGCGCGAGTCAGGTTAGGTCGGCAGGTCTACTTTGAAGCGTGTTCTTCCGCAACCGCTTTCTTGAAATAATCCAGCGACAGCCGCAGCCCCTTTTCCAGATCGATTTTGGGCTCCCAGCCGAGCAACTCGCGGGCCTTGGAAATATCCGGCCGGCGTTG
>QHVR01000064.1 GCA_003223595.1 Acidobacteriota bacterium | reverse complement strand
CATGGGCACATCCATGACACAGCTCCGGAAGAGCGGCCTGCCCGCATACAAGCGGATTCAGGACGCCATTCTCAAGCGCGTCGATGCCGGGGAGTTGAAGCCCGGCGATGTCGTGGACTCCGAGCGGGAACTCGCGCGCATTCATGGCGTTAGCCTGATGACGGCCCGCCACGCCCTGGCTGGACTGGAGCGCGAGGGCATGGTCGTCCGCAAACGCGGAGCCGGAACCTTTGTTGCCCCACCCAAGATCCACTTCAATAAGCTGATGAGCTACACCGAGCAGATGGCCGCTCGCGGCCTCGGTGTTTCTTCGAAATTGCTTTCCCTCATCGTCATCGACACGGAACAGGAAGTGGCCGCCCGCCTGGCGCTGCCCGCGAATAGCCGTCTGCTGAAAATCGAGAGATTGCGTCTCGGCGGCGACGAAGCATTTGCCATTGAAACCTGCTACCTGTCCGCAGACGAGTTCAAGGATGTCACCCGTGCACGCCTGGACCGTGTGTCCCTATTCTCCATTCTCGAGCATGATTACGGCCTGCAGATCGCACACGCCGATGAAGAGATCGACGCCACTACCGCCGACACTCACACCGCCCGTCTTTTAGGAATTCCTCCCGGCTCCCCGGTACTCCGGATTCGCCAGGAAATCTATTCCACCGTGGGTAAACCTGCCATTTACGTCCAGGGCCTCTACCGTTCCGATCGCCACACCTTGATGATTCGCAGATTCCGCTAAGAAGGGCTGGAATCGCTGCATTTATCCCCGCGGTGCAGCATTCTGCAGTTCCATGCATCAGGGGCCCCCGTGGAAACGTGCGAACCAAGCGCGCTTGAAAGAACTGCGGGTCCGCTTGCGGAGATACCACGCAAGGACAGACACGCCCGCCCAGACTGTCGTGGCTCCTCCGATCACCAGCCACGTGTTGTGGTCGCGAATCGTTTCATGGATCACTAACGCGAACGCGAAAAGTCCTATGCTCCCGATCGCGGTTCCCGCTGCATCTACGGAGACAAGCTGTCTCGCCCGCCCGTGGCCGTTCAGGCCGGCACGCTCCTTTTTCTCCTTCTCATGTTTGTCGATCAAGGTCGCGCTGGCCGGGAAGATGGCTGGAAATGCCAAGAACAGGCCCCCCATAGACGCCCCGTATTTATGGCCTATGATGCCGGCGAATGCAGTAATGAATCCGCCCAGTAAAAAGCGAACCGCAAATTCGTGCCAGCGAGTTTCCTTCACCCTCGTAGCGTCCACTTTGACCAGCATGCCGACTCACCTTAAAAGCATGGCCCAAAGGCCGAAACTCACCACTGCCCACACGGGCAGAAACAAGATCGTAGCCCAGATCGTGCGCATGGGCCGGTGCATCATGGTCCAACTGAGGCACGAGGAGTAGCAGAACAACGCAACGCAAGAAAGCATCATGGACGTCGATTGTGTGGCGGCGTTATCTTTGCCTTCGACGATGACGGACAGTGCCAATGTGGCGAGCGCAACCGAGGGCGCCGCTCCGAACAACCCTGCAAAACTCTTTGGCTTGAAAAGATCTCCGAGCAGCGCAAATGTGGAAACCGATATTCCTCCAATCAAGAAGCGAATGAGAATCAGTTTCATAATGCCGGGGCAAAACTCCCGCCAGGCTGTCCAATCCTTTCTCCCCAGGTCAACTTCGCACTTCCTCCACCACGCGACTCCTCTTTTCCAAAGGCCCGGTCGAACTTGGACGAAAATTGCTGCGAAGGAGTTGTTTGATCCGCGACGCTGCGGTGCCGAGTGCTGCCGGATACAGCGATTACCGGATCATCGAACCATCTGCCCCGAGCTATAAATCGTAGGATGAAATCCGATAGCAATCCCGATAATCGCGACAGGTTCCAAACGGACGAACGCTCGCCCGAGCGTAAAGGCGATCTGCAGGCACAACTGGACGAACTTGGCGACGATCCTGCGGAGGTAGGCGTCGACAGCGCTGGACAAAGTGTAAGTTCGCAGGGACTTTCGGACGTTCGCGATGCCGATGAAGAATCTGTCGAAGAACTATCCGATGCAGATCAGGCGATGGAAGCCGCAGCCGTGGAAGGCGTTGAAGATGCAGCCGACCATCCGGAACGCCCAACCCACACTCACGAAGAATATGGCAATCCCGAGGATGTTCCTCCCCGCAGGCGTGATGATGCGGCCTAAATGGCCAAGCGAGTCGGTTCTTCCGCGGGAAACCGCGCTTTATTCGCGGTTGCCTCTGGCCTTTGGACCCTTGCGGCCTTTGGTCCGGTAAGTACTGTATGGCCCAAAGGTCCGGCTGCGACGCAAAATCTAATTGCCGAAGCGAAGTTTCCACGCACGAAACGCAGCTTGCCACTCCCGTCCAAGTCCAATGGAGGTTACGGTATGCGACAAATTCTTCTACTCGTTTCCGTTCTGTTGCTCGGTTTGAGTTGGGCTGTGGCGCAGGACGCCACGCAAGGCAGTACCACCCCCAGCAGGGGAACTAACCCCATGAATTCAGGGCAGAACTCTGCCGCTGCCGGTGAGAAAACCGTTACCGGGTGTCTAAGCGGCTCAAATGGCAGTTTCAGTCTCACCGATAAACACGGCAAGTCTTATCAACTGACCGGTGACAACGCCAAGTTGAGCGAGCACGTTGGCCACGAGGTGAGGGTCACCGGTACGCCGAGCCCCTCCGCCTCGGGTGCTACAGGTGGTGCTTCCGGGACTACGACGGCCGGAGGTACTGGTGCCGATCAATCAATACAAGTCACGTCGCTAAAGCACGTTTCGAAGAGTTGCCAGTCGGGTGGGGGTGGAATGACGCACTAAGACTTTTCCAAAACGAATAAAAGAAAACCCAAGCAAACGCTGCTTGGGCTTTTTTTTTGTCTCTTGCGAGTGCCTGTCACTCAACCAAGGGGCAGCCGAGCGGGCCTCCCCCTACCTGCATTACGCCGCCTTCGAGGGCGGATGCGCGCGCACAATTTGAGGCTCACCATGCGCGGGCCGGCGAATCTCCTGATCTGAACCGGGTTTCTTCTTGCCCATCGGCTCAGGAAGCCGAACCGCTCTCCTGGTGCGGATCGACTCGTAAATAGCCTGGATCACCCGTACATCGAGCAGGCCCTCGTATCCGGATGGCTCCGGATCCTTGTCCTTCAGAATGCAATCCGAGAAGTAGACCAACTCGGCGGCGAATTGGTCCCGCTTGGGAAAGGTCTTCTTTTTTGTTTTGCCGCCGATCGTCATTTGATGCTCGATCGAGGTGGCGTATCCATACGCGGGATCCGCCTGCAACATACCCTTTGTCCCCAACAACGAGTACCGCCCTATGTGTGCTGCTCCGAAGCTGCAGGTGAACGTCGCCAGCCTCTCTTCCGGAAAACGGATGGTGACCGAGACCATCTCTTCCACTCGGAGAAAACGGTCGTCGCTGTTTTTCCGCGCAGAGACGGCGGACACTTCAATCGGCTCCGAACGAAACAGATACCGCGCGGCATTGATGCAGTACACACCCATGTCGTAGACCGACCCGCCACCATGGGCCGCAGTCTCGCTGATTCGGACGTTCTCCTCCGCGACCTGTTGGGCAAATTCAGAGGTAAAGAAGCGAACATCGCCTAGTCGTCCGCTTCGCGCCACCTCAATGGCTTCCAGATTTCCGGCCTCAAAGTGCAGGCGGTAAGCGATCATCAGTTTCACATCGTTCTGATCCGCAGCCTTGATCATGGCGCGGCATTCTTCTTCGGTGACTGCCATCGGCTTTTCGCAAAGCACGTGCACTCCCGCGGCGGCGGCGCGCACAGCGTACTCGCGATGCAAATGGTTGGGGAGCGCCAGGTACACCGCGTCCACATTGGAAAGAACTCGCCCGTAGTCTTTGTAGCCATAAAGATGATCGAGCGAATACTTCTCGCCCAACGTCTTAAGCTTCTCCAGATCGCCGGAGACCAAAGCGAATAGTTCCGAATTGTGCGCATTGTGAAATGCCGGGAGAACCGCAGCTTGCGCAATGTGCCCCAGCCCTACGACCGCGTAACGAATCGTTCTCTTTGCAGAGCTGTTAGGCATTTCCTGATATCTCCATCCAGCGATCTCTTGCAGACTGATCCGATTTGGATGCATTTCCAGACAAGGGCGGTGAGGTGCGAGTGCAGAATGCTGCAAAGTGGTCTATCGCGAACGATCTAGATTTGACGTCCGATAGAGGAAACGGTGTAGGTGAGATTGCAGGAACAATCCTCAAACTCTACAGATTAGAGACGATGCCCTCGCGCTGGCCTTTGCCCTAAACATCAAACATGGCTCGCGCAAGACCCGGCTCCAGTACAGCAGCCGGCATGCAGCCAGGCGGTGAGACATGCTGGCGCTCCGGACGACTCTAAAGTTTTTGCTCGTTCTCTCCTTCGTCTCTTTCGGTGTTTGCGGATTCTCGCAGACAAGCCTGGATGATGTTCACGTTGCTTCCCGTGAAGTGGCTCCTTCGCTGAAGGGCATTGTTTCGGCTGATCCGCAAGGCTCAGGTATTCATGTAATTCACACGGACAGCAGGCTGGTGCTGGTTCCGGTCAGCGTCACGGATCCCATGCAACGCTTTGTTACTGGCTTGAACCGGGATAATTTCGAGGTGTTCGAGGGCGCAAAGCCTCAGACAATTCAACACTTCTCCAGCGAAGACGTACCCGTGTCAGTGGGCATCATTCTGGATATCAGCGGAAGCATGTCCGACAAGTTGGACCGCGTGCACGACGCCGTCAATCAATTGTGCGAAGTTTCCAATCCCCAGGACGAGTACTTCATGATCACCTTTGCCGACGAGCCCCGTCTCGCGGTTGATTTCACCACGAACCCTGACGATCTCAGGAAAGAACTCGTATTTGCGCAGCCCAAAGGTAGAACGTCGCTGTTGGACGCCATTCACCAGGGACTGCGCAAAATGAAAAACGCAAAATACGGGAAAAGAGCGCTGCTCATCATTTCCGATGGCGGTGACAATCACAGCCGCTACGGTGAACGGGAAATCAAAGGTCTGGCGAAAGAATCGGACGTGATGATCTATTCCATTGGCATCTTCGACCGTTACGTACCCACACCTGAAGAACTTCGAGGGCCTTCACTCCTAGGCGACATTTCCGACCCGACCGGGGGACGTGCGTTCACCGTCGACAATCCCAACATCATGCCTGCTATTGCGCGGCACATTGGAATGGAACTGCGCACCCAGTATGTGTTGGCTTATCGGCCCCAGGAAACGCCGCACAACGGCAAATGGAGAAAGATCCGCGTACGGCTTCGACTTCCCCGAAAATTGGCGTTCTTGCAGGCTCACGCCAAAACCGGCTACTACGCCTCTGCCGATCCTGAGCCCCGCACTTCGCTCCAGGCTGAGCACAACACCACGCGCTGAATCTGTGGCAAAGGTTCTCGCCGGCTTACAGCTCTAACCGCGCGACAACTTACGTCTGCCGATTGGCATCCCAACTCGGCGAGGTTCGGGTCGTTTGCTTGGGAGTGCGCGGCCGCCAGAACCCGTGTTCCGGAGCGACGTCGGTGGCTGACTATGCGGCTATTTCTGGTCTTTGTGTGGCTGGGCGGAGCAACAACCCTATTCGCGCAACTTGCACCTCAGGCGCCGCAAAAGGCGTATGAAGGGCAGAATGTCAGTTGGGTGTCGCTGGTTGCCAATCCTCACCGCGATCTCAAGCCGCTGTTCTCCATAGTCACCCAAAAAGCGAACACGCCGTACTCCCAGCAGAACGTCGACGCCACCGCAGCCGCTTTGAAGAAAGCCGGGCCCTTCCCCGAAGTTCGGGTCAAGGTCGTCCCCGACATCAATGGCCTGCGCATCAGTTTTTTATTGGAGCCGGCCTATTATCTCGGCGTCGTCGAATTCCCCGGCGCCGAAAAGCAATTCTCTTACACGCGCCTGCTTCAGATCGTGGACCTTTCAGATGAAGACCCCTACGACCCCACGCGCATTCCCGTCGCTGAGGACACGCTGCGCAAATTTCTTGAGCACAGTGGATTTTTTCAAGCGAAGGTCCACGCCGAACCGCACCTGGACGACACCCATGAACTCGTGAGCGTCAGCTTCGTCGTGGTCATGGGCAAGCGCGCCAAGATTTCCGGGGTGAGCATTGAAGGCCCGGATCAGCCTGAAGCGAATCGCCTGCAGCATTCGATGCGTTCCTTGCGCGCGCGCCTCAGCGGAGGTCTCCTGAAACCCGGAAAGACCTACACGCCGCAACGCATTACAACCGCGACCAATTTGATGAAAAGAACTCTGAGCAGCCAGCGCCGGTTGGCCAGCAGCATCAAGGAGAATCCCCCGAAGTTCGATCCGGCGAGCAATCGCGTGCAGGTCTCTTTCAAAATCGAAGTGGGACCTGTGGTCACCATCCGCACCGTGGGCGCGCGGCTCAGTGTGATTCCTTTCCTTGCAGGCCGCCAGAAGAAGAAGCTGATCCCCATCTATTCCGAAGGCTCTGTCGATCAGGACCTGGTCGATGAAGGACAGCGCAACCTGGTCGACTATTTTCAGAAGAAAGGTTTCTACGATGCCAAAGTGAGCACCGAGTTCACAAAGCACCCGGACCAGATCCTCATCACCTACAAGATCGACCGCGGCAGGAAGCACAAAGTAAGCCGGATCTATTTCCAGGGCAATTACGCGTTGTCTTCGAAAGAACTGCAAGACCAGGTTACCGTGAAAAAGTCGCACATCTGGACTCATGGAAGCTTGAGCGAAAAGCTGCTGCATCAGAGCGCGAAAAATATCCAGGCTCTCTATCGCGATCACGGCTACGAGGAGGTCAAAGTAACTCCGAGGACAATTGATCACGAACCCAAAATCGACGTTGCTTTCGAAATCGAGGAAGGTCCCCAGACTCTGGTCGAAGATGTCCGGGTCGAAGGCAATCAGCACATTCCCTACGAACAGCTGACCGCGCCCAAGGGATTTCAGCTGCACGCGGGAGTCCCGTTCTCCACCCGAAACATGGCCGACGATCGAAATCGCATTTCCGCCAATTATCTGAATCGTGGATATCTCAATGTCGAAGTGAAGACGACCGTGCAGAAGACCAGCGATCCGCACCGGGTGAATA
>QHVR01000063.1 GCA_003223595.1 Acidobacteriota bacterium | reverse complement strand
CCTTTGCCCTGCCGATTGCGCAGCAACTAGGGTTTGATTTGTGGCTGATCAGTTCCAATGGCGCGGTCACGCGATCGCTGAGCGGCGAAACTTTTCACCGCGATCTGATGCCAGCCGAGATATGCCGCCAGTTATGCGAGGCCATGATCCTGTTCCGCGGCAACACCGTGCTTACCTTCGACAAAGAAGTAAAAGGGGCGATCGTGCTGGAGCACCTGGACGAGATCGGGGCCAGCATCCGGCGCTGGCTTGAAAAGAACATGGAGTTTATCGAATTTGTGGTGCCGATCGAGCGCGCGCTGGTCAGTGATCCGGTGCAAACCATGTTCTGCGGAACGATGGCCCGCATGAGTCTGGCTTTAGAAGCCCTGAAAGGCACCGGCTTGATGGACAAAATTACCGTCCTGCGCACCGAGTACCCTGTGCGCGACCTTTCGATGATCGATGTCCTGAATCGCGGTTGCTCCAAAGGTCATGCGCTGGAGCGCTGGGCCAGACACCGCGGCTTTCATCGCGATGAGGTCATGGCCGTCGGTGATAACCATAATGATGTGGAAATGCTTGAGTTTGCTGGGCATCCGGTTATCATGGGTAATGCATGCGAGGAACTGAGGGCCAGGGGTTGGCGGGTCACTCTAGGCAATGAAGCTTGCGGCGTGGCCGCCGCCCTCGAAGAAGTCATGGGATAGCGAGCAACACTGTTACAAATGGTGAAATCTACAATCAGCCGCGTTCTGCTCATCACACTGTTGATGGCACTTCCCTGTTTCGCGGGTGAGGTCGCGGTGTTAAAGAACGGCTTTTCGATTGTGCACGAGCGGCGAGAAGTTATCGGCGATTTGACTCGGCTCTTCATCAGTGCTGACGGATCGAACTTTGTGGATGTACCGACCGATGACATTGAGCATTTTGAGGCCGCGCCGGATGAGCCTCCCAGTACCGCGCTTCCAGCCACCGCTTCCCGGCTATCCTCTGCTCCCAAGCCCGCTGGCTACGATGCTGGCAGAGCATTTCCTGCCCGTCCTACAACTGATCTGACCCAGGTGGTGAATGAGATCAGTGGAAAATATCGCCTCGATCCCGACCTGGTGAACAGCGTCATCAAAGCCGAAAGCGAGTTCAACCCACGCGCCATCTCGCCCAAAGGCGCGCAGGGACTCATGCAGTTGATGCCTGGGACGGCGTCGCAACTGGGAGTGCGCAATGCCTTCGATCCCCAGGCGAACGTGGATGGTGGCACAAAATATCTACGCGAACTGCTGGAGATGTACAACTTTGACTTAGTCAAGGCTCTGGCCGCGTACAATGCCGGGCCCCAGCGAGTGGAGCGGTTCGGCGGAGTGCCCCCGTACTACGAAACCAGGGCGTACGTGGCGAAAATTGTGCGCGACTTTAATAAGAAGAAAGCCGCGCAGGAAAAAGCAGCGGCCGCAAAGAAGAACAGCACTGCCACGAGCGTCACCGTCAACAAAGCTTCTGTTCCCTCGAAGAAGGTCGCAACCGCCGTCCCGCAAGCCAAGACCAGCGGAGCCAGCGAGTGATCCGCTTTCCCTCCCCTACGCGCAGCCGCTTGGGCTCTGTAGTCTCACGTAGGGACAGCCCCTTGGGCTGTCCAGTCGAGCGAAGCTCGACTGCGAAGTGATATTGTTCATTGATTCGTCCCGCACGGTCATTTACCTTGGGTGGTGCCGTTTCCCGCTTCGCGCGGCAGGGACGGCGGCGCGGAGCACTCCCCTAAATGGATAGAAAACGCATTCTGGCCAGCGTTGTCGTGTTCCTCATCCTCGCTGTTCTGGTTTATCTGCAATACCGCCACTGGCGCACCTTCGACTGGGGCACGTTCTGGAGCCAGACGCATCGCATTAAGAAGTTGCACGTTCTGCACGGGATTGCTTACATCTACATCGGCTACCTGATGCGCGCTCTGCGCTGGAAGATTTTCCTGAAGCCGGTGCGGCCCAAAACCAGTGTCACGGAAATGGTCTCGCCAACCCTGGTGGGATTCACCGGAATTGCGCTGCTGGGCAGGGCGGGAGAGTTTATTCGCCCTTATTTGATCGCCCGCCGCACCGATCTTTCGTTTTCCTCTCAGCTGGCGGTCTGGGCCGTGGAAAGAATCTTCGATATCGGCTCGTTCGCCTTCCTGATCGTCATGGCAATTTTCCTGCCAAGCGCGTTGCCCTCCATTCCTCACCCGGAGTACTACACCAGATTTCGAGAGGCGGGATTTGCCCTCATTGCGCTGGTAGCAGCCACCACCGTCGCGGCCTTCATCATTAAGAGGAAGGGAGAAGCGGTGGCGCAATGGGTGGAACAACGCTTCTCGCATCTGCCGAAGGTCGGACAAAAGCTGGGCGATAAGGTGCGGGAGTTCGGCATGGGATTGAACACGATTCACGGCGGGCTGGAGATGTTGTACCTGAGCGCGGTGTCCATCGGCATGTGGTACTTGATCGCCCTTTCGTATCACGAAGTCACCCACGCCTACGGGGTAGATGCCTTAGAGATTCCGGTGTCGCAACTGCTGATCCTGATGGGGTCGAGCATGGTGGGATCGATGTTGCAACTCCCGGCAGTTGGAGGCGGCTCGCAAATGGCAACCATTGCCACACTATCGAGCGTCTTTGATGTGCCTCCGGAACTGGCGGCGAGCTGCGGAATCCTTCTGTGGCTGGTCACGTTTGCAGCAGTGGTCCCGCTCGGGCTTTTGCTGGCCCGTCATGAGCGGCTCTCGCTGCGGAAGTTATCGGAGGAGAGCCACAAAACGGAGTCACCAACACCGGTTTCCCGGACGTGAACCCGCCATTGCGTCGTCAGGGCTGTTGTGCCCCCTCGGTGGCAACATACAGTGCGTAGAGCGACTGGCTGGCCGCCATAAACAGGCGGTTTTTCTTGACGCCGCCGAAACAAAGATTCGCGCAGGTTTCCGGAAGATGGATTCTGCCGATGAGTGTGCCATCGGGCGCGAATACGTGCACTCCGTTGAACCCCTCCGCACCCCATCCAGCCGCGGACCAGACGTTCCCGTCCACATCGCAGCGAATGCCGTCTGAGCTGCCGGGCGCCATATTGGCAAACATGCGGCCATTCTTCAATCGCACTCCGTTTTCGAGGTCGTACACGCGAATGGGACGAGGATCGCCGGGCTGCTTTGGCTCGCCGGTGTCCACGATGTAGACCTTCTTCTCGTCCGGAGAAAAACAGATTCCATTCGGCTTCACCAGGTCGCCGGCGACCACGGTTGCTTCGCGCGTGTTCGGATCCAGGCGATAGACGTTGGCGGGAACTTCGAAGCTGGCTTTGTGGCCCTCGTAGTTGGACATGATGCCGTAGCCAGGATCGGTAAACCAGATCGCGCCGTCCGAATGAACCGCCAAGTCATTCGGAGCATTCAGCGGCTTGCCTTGATACCGATCCATCAAGACCGTGATCGTGCCGTCATGCTCAGTACGGGTAAGCCGGCGCGTATCGTGCTCGCAGGTGAGCAGCCTTCCCTGCCGGTCTCGGCAATTCCCATTGCTGTAATTCGACGGGCTGCGAAACACCGAGATCTCGCCCGTGTCCTCAAGCCAGCGCAGCATGCGATTGTTAGGAATGTCGCTGAACACCAGGTACCGCCCATCGCCAAACCACACCGGCCCTTCGGCCCAACGCGCGCCAGTCCACAGGCGTTCGACAGCGGCGCTCTGAATTTTATATTTGGCGAATCGCGGATCGACAATCTCAACCGCTGGATCTGGATACGCCACGGGCGTCCTGCCTTGCTGCGCCGCGGCGAGCGGCAAAGAATCAAAAGCCAGTGCGGCGATTGCGCCACCTGTCAAGTTCATGAATGTGCGTCTCTGCATCGCTATCACACCTGCGCGGGAGAACCCGCCCGAGGAAGTTATCACGTTATGGGGCTGGTCGGCTCTTTGGACAAACACTCTATGAGTTATGTCTCCGAAATGGACCAGATTGGAATGGGGGCCCCGGGCGGAGTCGAACCGCCGACCAACGGTTTAGGAAACCGCTGCTCTATCCAACTGAGCTACGGGGCCACTCGGGCTCGTCTCGCGGTAATTGGTGCGGAGACGATCGAAAAGTCTTACGAAAAGTTCGAGCACCTCTATTCTAGCGAATTTCAGCATTCCGATTCGGCCAGGTTGGGAGCGTTTGCTGCCCCTCATCAGCAAGACCTGTCGCAAGAACTTTCCGGGCGATCCTACGTCATGTACCAGCCGCCGTTCACCGAGATGGTCTGTCCCGTGATGTACTCGTTGCCGGCCAGCATCACGGCAATTGAGGCGACGTCATCCACTTTGCCGAAATGTCCCATCGGGATCAGCCGCGGGCTTGCGTTGGGATTGCTCGTCACCATGTCCGTTTCAATCAGCGCGGGAGCGATGGCGTTCACCGTAATTCCGTCCTTGACGAAGGAAGAAGCGCAGGAGTGCGTCAGGCCGATGATTCCGGCTTTGGATGCCGCGTAGTGCGCGCCCACGGCGCCTCCGGTTTGCGCCGCTACAGAAGACAAATTGATGATGCGTCCCCACTTCCGTGTTCGCATGCCTGCGATTACCGCCTGGGTGACCAGGAAGACGGATTTCAGATTCACGCTGAGAATCTCATCCCACTCGGTTTCGGTGATTTCTTCAAATGGCCGGGGTTGCGCGATCGCCGCATTGTTCACCAGAATGTCGATTGAACCGAGCGACGTTTCCACCTCGCTGACCATGCCAGTGATCTCCTGCGCGCGTGAAACGTCGGCCTGAACTGCGATTGCCTTTCGTCCTACGCTGGCGATTTCGGCACACACCGACCTCGCCGCCACAGCTTGCTCGCGATAGTTCACTGCGACGTCGGCGCCGGCCCTTGCAAGCGCAATGGCGATTCCGGCTCCGATGCCGCGACTGCCTCCGGTCACCAGCGCCACACGATTCTTCAAGTCGCTCATGGCGTCATTTTATGTCCAAGCCTGCGCGCCCTTGCGCAGAGAACTTTCACGTCCCTTAACACTAGTTGTTGTTCTCTGTAGCCCTGAGCGTCAATCGAAGGCACAATGCGGTGCAGTTACAGGTACTTAGACAGTCCTGCCGAGTATTTATTGAGTTCCTGCAGCCAAAAACATAACATCCATAGTCGCAAGGACGAGCAACTAATCAGCCCGCCGCCATTGGCGCGCTCCACCGCTGCAACCCTCCAGCAGGAACTTACATCTATTGTGTCGCGATCGGGCAAGGCCTGCGGGGAGGCGGGCAATACTCGGTTATATGGATGTCACTGACTCTTCTTCTTTTTCCAAGTATCTCTTCGTGCTTGTATTCGTTCTTCCTTTCACCGGCTGTGCCAGCCTGAAATCGAGTAGCGTCGGCACTCCGCCACCGAAGTCGCTCTCCGTTACTATCCAGCTCAACCAGAACGCGGTCACGCTCAACGCAGGCGCGCAGCTGCAGTTCAGCGCAGCGGTAGCAGGAACCAGCAACACTAAGGTGACCTGGTCGGTGGACAAAATCGCCAGCGGAAACTCGAGCACTGGCACCATCGACGCGACGGGGTTGTATACTGCACCCGCGCAAGCGGGTACGCACACCGTAACCGCAACCAGCGCTGCCGACGCTACGAAGAGCGCAAGCGCTACCGTGACGGTGGCCGCAACGCCAGCCGGCGTTGCCATTTCACCTGCAAATGCGGTCCTGATGACGGGAGCAACCCAACAATTCACGGCGACAGTGAGCGGACAGGCAAATCCGACGATTACCTGGTCCGTCGATGGCGTGACCGGAGGGAATTCCACGGTCGGAACCATCAGCAGCGCAGGACTCTATACCGCGCCGGGCAGCAGCGGGAATCACGCTATTGGCGCTGCATCCTCGGGCACGCCGTCGCAAAGCGCTAGCGTGCAAATCAGCGTATTTACTTTGAGTGTTTCTCCGGCCGGGTCTGCGCTGCCGCCGGGCGGCACGCAGCAATTCACAGCCACCGTGCAAGGCATCTCCAACACAGCTGTGACCTGGAGCGTGGACGGCGGCCTCTACACGGCTCCGAATGCAACCGGAGGCCACGTGATCACAGCCGCCAGCGCGGCCGATCCATCGGGTACCGTGCAAGCCAGTATCACCGTGCTGAACCACACTTCCGGTGCAGTCCTTACCTATCACAATGATGATGCTCGGGACGGCGCATTCACCCAGGAGACGACGTTAACGCCCTCGGTGGTGAACTCATCGCAGTTCGGCAAACTGCGTTCTTATCCAGTGGACGGTCAGATTTATGCCCAGCCCTTGTACGTCCCGCAACTGAGCGTCCAGGGAGCAAATCACGACGTCGTGTTCGTCGCCACGGAGAATGATTCGGTCTACGCCTTCGACGCAAACCAGCAGAGCTCGCCTCTGTGGCAGGTCAGCCTTGGAGTCCCCTCCCCGCGTAATGATGTCGAAGGCATCTCTCCTTCGATCGGCATCACCAGCACTCCCGTCATCGACATCACCACGCGAACCATGTACGTACTGGCTATTACCAACAGCGGCCCGTTCTACCTCCACGCCTTGGACATCACATCGGGCGCGGAAAAGTTCGGCGGCCCGGTGCGGGTGAGCGGATCCGTCTCCGGCACTGGCTGGGATAGTTCGAACGGAAGCATCTCTCTGGAGAATGGCTGCTATCAGCGCAACGCCCTCGCACTGAATCCGGCGACGAATCAAATTTACATTGCATTCGGCCACTGCAATCACGGGTGGCTGCTGGCCTATGACAAGACGTCGCTGAAACAAACAGCCATTTTCAACGACACGCCCGATGGCGCGGGAGGCGGCTTCTGGAACGGTGGCGGTGCCCCGGCCATCAACGACGGCAGCGGCAACGTGTACATCATGTCCGGAGTGGATCAGGGCGATCCCCCGAGCGGCTACAACGATTCCTTCCTCCGCCTGTCGGGGAACGACTTATCGGTAGAGGATTACTTCCAGCCGGATGACGCTTCCTTTCTCGCGGCCAATGATGCCGACCTGGGCAGCGGATCTCTGGTCATCATGCCTGACAACTCCTCCAGCACCCCCTATGAAGTCATCGGCGGCGGCAAGGATGGCAACCTCTTCGTAGTCAACCGCAGCAACATGGGATCGTTCTCGTCGGCCACCAACAACGTGATCCAGACTGTGCACACCGGCGTGCACCAGTTCGACAACATCTTCTCCACACCGGTGTATTGGAACGGATATCTCTACATTCACTGCGAGGGAGATGTGTTACGCCAGTTCACCTGGAGTAACGGGCGGCTGTCCGATGGGCCCGTGAAGATGGGGCAGATTCCGGTTTACGTTCACGGGGCCACCGCTTCCCTTTCGGCGAATGGCACCAATAACGGAATCCTCTGGGAAATCGACAACTCCAATCACGATAACGGGGGCCCTGCCATCTTGCGCGCCTATGACGCCACCGATATCAGTAAGGAACTCTACAACAGCACGCAAGCCGGTTCTCGCGACGCCGCAGGCACCGCGCTGAAATTCACCGTTCCTACAATTGCCGGCGGAAAAGTATTCGTGGGGACGTCGAATGAGTTGGACATTTACGGGCTGCTCGGACCGTAAAATACGCATTGAGCATCCGAATTTTGGCCCTCTGTAGGAATAGGCCGCCTCGGCTCGCCCAACATGCTCCCCTATGGCTGCCGCGTGCCCCTGGGCTGGCGCAATTTGGCGTAACCCGTACCCGGTGAAAGCCTTTAAATTTATACGCAACCACTTCTGCCAAGAGCCTGTGTCGAAGCCCCGCTTCGCGCGAGGCTAGCTCAAACGAATGAATTTAGGTTTTACAAGCAGTCGCCGATGAAAGACGCGGCGCTACGCCAGGAAGAGACAATTTCTGCCAGTGAAGAACGGAGATCGCGGTGGGAATGCTGAACTGCTCAGGCTCAGAGAACATCGCAATAAATTAGTTGAGGCTCTGCAAACCCTCTCTCACCTGCTCGAGGAATACGCTCCCACCTGGTACTCCGAAGAACATCGGGAATTGGCAGTCGCCGCGCTATCGCGGTCGCAAAAACGCAGCGCTGGCCGGAAAACACTCGGTTGATTGTCCCCGCACGGCCCGGATTTTTCGAGGAGTCTAGTTGCCAGGGCCTTGTGGCTGGGAGTGATTCTGCTGGGCCTGCATCTGCTTGCGTTGCTGGTACAAGCGTTGCAGATCCTGCTCCATCTTGGAGATGGAAGATCCGTCGCCCGAACCCCCGTTAGAAGAAGAGGCTATCGCTGCACTGGCGCCCGGCTGGGCGAGCCCCATCGACCCTACGCCGGCATCGGATGCTGGCACGCTGGTATCCGCGGATTCGCCGGCCGTGGAGGGCACAGGCTGCGCGTCGACCTTGCTGGCCGACTGTGGATTTTCGCTGACGGCATCTGGCACTGCTTGACTCGCGGCGTCACCAGCAGCCGCATTGGACGTTTCTGACTGGGCCGAAGCGTCATTGTCAGTGTTGTCGCGCTTGACTTCAAAGTCCCTTTTTCCAGGTGCAGCATACCCAGGCATCAGCCGCACGCCGCGTCCCGCGGGTGTATTGCTGGCCGATGCATCTTCAGAGCCGTCTTTTTCGCGGGCGGTGATAATCACCTTTCCCAAACCCTCTTCGTCGCCGTCGGAGCTTTGGATTACATAATTGAAATCGGTGCCGTAGAGCAACGAAGACAGAACCTCGCGCACGGGCGCAGGTCCCATGTGCACCGCGACCCGCTCTGAAGAGGTGCTGGGCGGCATCTCGATGGAAGCGCCGGTGCGAGAGCGGATGGCCAACAGAATCTCAGACAAGCTCGTATTTTCCGCATCGATCGTAAGCTGCTTCCCATCCCAGGAAACTACCGGAGCCTGCGTCACTGGAGGCTGCGCAGGAGATTGTTCCACCTCTATGGTGACGAGAGGTGGGGCTGTCGTTGGAGCTGGGGTGGGGCTCGGCTCGGATACAACTCCATCGGTAGTGCTGAGAACGATCGTCTTAGGAGGAGGCTGCTGCTGCAGCCGTTTGAGTCGCGATGCCTGGGCATCTGCCGAACCCAAAAACAGCAGGCCACTCAGCATGATTGAACCCACTGCCCAATTCCGGCAGCCGATCAACCGTACACTTGATCTAGCGAACCTGGTGCAGCACACTCTACACATCCCCCGGACTTCCTTCGTATTTGCCGGCCGACTCTGGCTCTGCTCGGGAAGCCCCATGTTGAACATCCTGGCTGCCGGGCCAAGGCCAAGTATCTCTCTTTAGAGTATTTGTCAGAAGCTCGCCCCACTCTTTGCGCTAGCGCAAACACCAGAAGTGAAAACATTTGCTAAAAACCTAACCCTCGACCCGCTTGTAAGCGCGTACGGCTAGTGGGAATGCTCCTCGGCGCCGTTGGACGTGTCGTCCTCTGGAATTATGCCGCCACAGGGGCCGAGTTCTTTCCCGCCTGCCGGATGCGGCCTGGAGCGCTCCACCTCTGCCTGGCACTGATCGAATGTCTTTCGTTCCTTAATCGGGATCAGCCGAGCGATTGCCTGATCGGTCTCAACCTGAATCTGCTGAATCTTGTCGTGCTTTTGCTGCGCCGAGGTGGAGGGCTCGGTACAAACGGCGGCAATCCTGGTCTTTTTCTGGTCTTCCAGCTTCCAGCGCTGATTCACCATGTCCGCCGTAAGGCCCGCCTGTCTCCAACATGGCGCGGGATGGGCTCTCCGGTGGGTCCTTGCGGCACCAGCATCTGGGCCCGCATCTGGGTCTGTGGCCGGCTCGGCGGATTGAGCTGCAGGCTGCGAGGCGATACCTGAGTTGGCATCCGCGGGCGTGGACTGTGCCAGTCCAAGGCTGCAGAAGGTCAAGAGCAGCAAGCCTACGCACCGAATTCTTAGATCCGCCATTTTCACACTCCTGATCGGTAGCTACTCTTGTTGAGAGAGTTCCTGCAGCGCAGGCAGGTCATGAATCCGCACGGCCTCCCTGGGCGCGCTGACAATCCCTTGGGTTTCCCACCTGCACAAAAGCCGGCTGACGGTAAATAACGTGGTGCCGGTCAGTTGCGCCAGTTCCTGGCGGGAGAGATAGATATGGGTGTGCCCCTCGGTCTTGGTTCCGACCTGTTTGGCGAGCCGCACCAGCAGGCTGCAGAGGCGGGAGGCAACTTTCTCGGTTGAGATTTCTCGGAAACGGGTGTCCAAGTCGTCGAGCTGGTGCTCAAGGCCGCGCGAAACGTTGCGCCGGAGAATGGGAAAGCGGTCCAATGCGTCCTGAAAAGTGCTGCTTTTCCAAATCAGAGCCGAAGAAGGCTGGACGGCACGGGCGCTTAAAGAACCTCGCCTCTGTCCTAACACCCCTCCCGCTAATTCCCCAGGTCCATTCAGGCGCAGGATGATTTCATGATCGTTGGGCCCTCGCTCAGTCAATTTCAGGCAGCCGGAAACCAGGAATAGCACATGATCCAGTGCTTCACGCCCCGAAAAGATAGTAAAGCCGCGGGCATAATGCTTTTCCTGTGCACCGCTGATGATAGCGATGCAATCCGCCATGGGAATGTCGGCAAAGGCCTGCAAGCGTTGCACGGATTCCGCTCGCCGCCGCATGCTGGCGGCTATATCAATATTGATCGAAGGGTTTCTTGGTCTCCCGGAATCCCACGAATCCCGAGTTGTCGTCCTAATGCTGGCAGGAAACGATGACAATCCGACGGCTATTTGCCCCATAGTTTATCTCCCCCACACACAGAGTTGCTTGATGGCCCGGGCTGCCGAGCAATCGCTGATAACGGGGGGGAGAAGGGAGGATGCGTCTCGCCGTTTTTCAACGGCGAGTGCGCTCTTCGGCCAGAGAAAACTTCAATTATTCACCGTCGACGTACGGTACTGGGAAACCGCAGCGTGGCGTTCTGGACTGACGATCCCTATTTCCGTTTACGCCCGGAAGTGGCAAATCCGAGCGCTTTATCTGCGCGATGCTGAAAAACCCCACAAAAGGTCAGGTCCCAACTTCTCAAACTTACCCACAATGTTTACAGTCTGATAGAGTGCTTGTCGCAGATAGGGGAAGGGCAGTTGCGAAACTCAACAGAAGCTTATCTTGTATAACTCATACGCTCCGGATGCTCTTTGCGCTACAGCAAAGAACGTCTTAATTTCTTGACAAATACTTTGCTCCCGACCAAAGAGGACCCCGAAGCACTTCAGTAACATCAGACGAAACCCGCCGCTGCTCGTAAACCCAGGCGGGATCGCGCAACACACCGTTCATTGTCCTGCTTCACTTTAAATTACAGCTTCAGGCTCACGAGCCGGTCTTCGCTTTCCTGTAAAGAGGCGAGCGTGGAAGTCTCCTCAATACTTTCGGAAAGCGTAAGCCGCGCCAGAGAGCGCTGCCGCCACACTGCGTAGATCGCCGGGTACACCAGCAATTCAAGCAGGAAAGAAGTGAAGATTCCGCCCACCATAGGCGCGGCAATGCGCTTCATCACATCCGCGCCGGTGCCGATGCTCCACATGATCGGTAGCAGCCCAAGCGACATAGTCGCGAAAGTCATGAATTTCGGGCGCAAACGTTTGACCGCACCCTGCACGATGGCTTCGTTCAGGTCCTCGATGCTCCTGAGTCGCCCGCCCCCCAGAGCCTCGTCATAAGCGAGTTCCAGGTACAACAGCATGTAAATACCGGTTTCGGCGTCGATCCCGAGCAGCGCAATCAGACCCACCCAAACGCCGACGCTCATGTTGTACCCGGCAAAATAAAGGAACCAGACCGCACCCACTGCCGAGAACGGAACTGCCAGCAGAATAATCGTAGTCTTGGTCAGCGAACGGGTGTTCGCATACAAAAGCAATACCACCAGCAGCAACGTCAGCGGAATCACGCGTGTGAGCCGCTGCCTGACTCGCTCCATGGCTTCGTATTGCCCGCTCCATGAAATGGCGTATCCCGCGGGCAATTTGATCTGATCGCGCACAATGCTGGAAGCCTCATTGAGGTAGCTCCGCGGATCGCGGTCGGCCAGATCGATGTACACGTATCCAGTCAGCAACCCGTTCTCGTCGCGAATCATTGCCGGCCCGCTGGTGATGTGTATCTGCGCCAACTCGCCGAGCGGAATTTGCTTCTCCCCTGCCGGAACTAAGACTCGCTGTAGCGATCCCAGGTCGCTGCGAAAATCCCGCATATAGCGGACATTCACCGGATAACGTTCCCGTCCGATTACGGCAGTGGTGACATCCTCGCCCCCAATGGCGTTCTCCACGGCGCGTTGCGCGTCTTCAATGCTTAATCCGTAGGGCGCCAGCCGGTTGCGGTCCCATTGAAAGTCTAGGAAATACCCGGTGCCGGTGCGTTCGGCAAACACACCGCGCGTGCCCTTGACTTTGCCCAGAACAGTTTCCAGTTGCGTCCCGATCTGTTCGATCTTGCCCAGATCCGCGCCCGAAATCTTCAAACCCAGCGGAGTGCGCATGCCCGTGGTCAGCATGTCGATCCGTCCTTTGACGGGCATCGTCCAGGCATTCGTCAGCCCTGGCACCCGCAGCGCCTGATCCATGAGTTGGACCAGTTCGTCGGAAGAAATCGTGTCTGGGGTGAAGTGCCGCAAGCCGGCTTTTAAAAACTCCGGAGCCCACGAGGAATACCAAGTCGCGCGATGCCGCCATTCCGAACGCGGCTTCAACGTAATCACCGTCTCCAGCATCGAGAGCGGTGCGGGATCAGTCGAGGTCTGCGCTCGCCCCGCCTTGCCCAACACCCGATCGACTTCTGGAAACCGAGCGAGAATTCGATCCGTATTCTGCAGCAGAACTTGTGCCTGGCTTACCGAAATGCCCGGCATGGTGGTCGGCATGTAAAGGATCGCGCCTTCGTCCAGTGGCGGCATGAACTCCGAACCAAGTTGCATGAACACCGGAATCGAGAACAGCACGATAGCAATCGCGCCGGCGATAACCGCCCATTTCCAGCGCAGGCTCTTGCGAACCAGCGGCTCGTATACTCGCATCATCCAGCGGCTGATCGCGTGATCCTCTTCATTACGAACCTTCCCGACGAGCAATGCATTCGCAATTCGGCACAACCAGCGAGGATGAAAATCGAAGCGCCGCACGCGCGTCAGCAGCAATCGCAGGGCAGGATCAAGCGTAATCGCCATTACCGCCGCGATCAGCATGGCCAAAGTCTTGGTATAGGCCAGCGGCTTGAACATGCGGCCTTCCTGTGCTTCCAGCGCCAGCACAGGCAGGAAGCTCACCGCGATCACCAGCAGTGCGAAGAAGGTGGGGCCCGCGACTTCTTTGATGGCCGTGATCACGACATTGCGGTAGTCCCCGACGCGTCCGCCGCGTTCCCATAATTCAAGTTTCTTATGGGTCTGCTCGACCACCACAATGGACGCGTCCACCAATTCGCCAAAAGCGATCGCCACGCCAGCGAGTGACATGATATTGGCGCTGATCCCCAGCAACCGAAAAGGAATAAACGAGACCAATACCACCACCGGCATAGTGACGATGGGAATAGCAGCGCTGGGGAAATGCCACAGGAATATCAGAATGATCAGCACGACCGTCACGACCACCTCGACAATGGTGATCTTCAGATTGCTGATCGCGCGATGAATAAGTTCAGAACGATCGTAGACGGGAACGATCTTGACGCCTTCCGGCAATCCGGGCGTGATGTCGGCTATTTTCTGCTTCACGCGGCCGATCACGTCCATCGCGTTCTCGCCGCTGCGCATCACCACGATGCCGGAAACCACTTCTCCCTTGCCGTCTAAGTCGGCAATACCGCGCCGCAGTTCCGGCCCTTCCACAACCTGGCCCACGTCCTTGATGCGAATCGCCGTGCCGTCGGCGCTCGTGGATAGCACGATGTTGCCGAATTGTTCCGTGGAGGTCGCATAGCCGCGGCCACGAATCATGTATTCCGTGCCGCCAAATTCCAGAAGCCGCCCGCCTACTTCCTCATTTCCGCTGCGCACCGCCTCGACGACGCGCCGGATCGGAATGCCATAAGCCTGCAGCCGGTTGGGATCTACGTTCACCTGGAATTGCCGCGTGTATCCCCCGACCGGCGCCACCTCAGCGACCCCCGGTACCGAACGCAGATGATAGCTGAGATACCAATCCTGGTAGGAGCGCAGATCCGATAAGCTGTGTTTCCCGGACGTATCGACCAGCGCGTATTGGTAGACCCAGCCCAGAGCGGTGGCGTCTGGTCCGAGTTCCGCCTTCACCCCTTCCGGCAGCCGCGACTGCACGCCTGATAGGTATTCCAGAGCGCGCGAGCGCGCCCAGTACAGGTCGGTGCCATCTTCAAAGATGATGTAGACGTAGGAATAGCCGAAATCGGAGACGCCGCGCACCGTCTTCACTTTCGGCGCGCCCAGCATGGCGGTCACGATGGGATACGTGACCTGATCCTCAATGATGTCGGGGCTGCGGTCCCAGCGCGAATAAATGATGACCTGGGTATCGCTAAGATCGGGGGTGGCGTCCAGAGGAATTCCCAACATCGCCCAGCATCCAAAAATGCAGGCGAGCGCTACTGAAGCCAGCACAAGAAATTTGTGCTCTACAGAGAAATCGATAATGCGATTGATCATGGACGGCGCCCAGCAGGAGTTAAAGCTGCTACGTGCTCCGGTTCCTGGCTGAACTTACGCTTGCAGCGATCGGAGCAGAAATAATAGGTCACGCCGTCGCGCGTCAGCGTATTCCCGTCTTTCACAGATTTCGCGGGATCGATGCCCATGCCGCACGCCGGATCCTTGACTTCCTTGGCGCCCAGCGCGACCCCATTCGCCCGAGTCGACTGGATGGGCGTCTTCTCGGGCTGCGGTTCGCTGGCCGAGGACGGGCCGGATTTGAGGCGGCTTTCGGAATCAACCAGGAAAGTTCCCGCGCTCACGACGCGCTCCCCTTCTGATAACCCGCGTACAACCTGCACCCGGTCTCCCAGGCGCCAGCCGGTTTGTACCAGCCGCGGTTCGAACACTCCGTTGCTGCGCTCGACGAACACCCGCTGTTCACGCCCAGTATCGATGAGAGCATCCACGGGAATCGCCAGCCCCTCGGGCACCGAAGCCGGCAAATCCACATCCACGAACATGTCTGGGCGGAGAGCAAACCCGGGATTATCCGCCTCCAATCGCAATTTCAGCGTCCGCGTCGAAGGGTCCACTTGCGGCAAAATCTGCGTAACCCGCGCCGTGAAGCTCTTTTCCCCACCCGCCAAAGTCACGTGCGCCTGCGTGCCCGGACGGAAATTCTGCGCGTCACTGGCAAAGATGTCGGCCACGATCCACACCCGGCTAAGGTCCGCAATGCGATAAAACTCCATCGAGCGATCAAAATGCTGTCCGCCGCTGATATTGCGGCTCAGGATGAAACCTTCCACCGGCGAGACCAGGTCGAGGCTCTCCGGCAACTGCCGGTTCTCGGCCATCTCTTTAATCTGGGCATCGCTCATCCCCAGATTGCGCAGCCGATCGGTATATCCCTGGATGCTGCTCACTCCCTGCTTCGATACCGCACCCGGAAACGGCATAGTTCGCGAACCATCCTTGCCCGTGGATCCCGGGATCGACGCCGTCGCCGCAAGGAAGCCAGAAGCAACCGATAACGCGTCCGCCCCATAGCAGGTTGCCAGCTTCTGATCCTTTTTCACCAGCGTTCCGACGGAATCATTGAACGTGTCCCGCACGAATCCGTCCATGCCGGCGTCAATCCGATAAATGCGGTTGTCTTCCGGGACCACCCGGCCCAGCACCCGAACGTTTTCTCTAGCTGGAGTTTTTTTGACGGCCGCGACGCGAATGCCGAACAGTTGCTGTCTCTCGTAGTCGATGCCGATCATCCCCGCAGACATAGGCACAGAGGAATTCACCGGCGCGGAAGTGTTCTCGGCGTAAACGGGTTCCAACTCCATACCGCAATCAGGCGCAATCCCGGCATGATCCGACCGGTAATCAGGATGCATGGGATCGACCCAGTAGAGTACCCGCCCGGAATCCCTAGTGGCGAGAGGTGGATCACGCCTGCTGTGATGGCGTCCCGCGACGTAAGAAACGACCATCCCGAGCAGGACTAAAGCCGTGATCGAGATTCTTTTCATGAGCCTACCTCGCTAAAATACAGCTACTCACCTTCTCTGCTAGTTGGGAGAAGTTGAGGGCGGTTTCGTGCTGGATGGTGCCGCGGCCGGAGTCTTGCCTGTAGGCACACTGCTCTCGCCCCCCGCTGTTGGACCACCCTTTGCGGGAAACAGATTCTGTTGCGCGTTCCTGGCCGCAGCCGCCGCCTTTTCCTCGGCTTGCTTGTACATCGCTGCGCGGCGTGCTTCCATATCTTCCCTGGCAAGCGTGGCCGTGCGCAGTTGCTCGTATTGCTTATCCAAATCGGCGACCATCAGCCCCCACATTTCCAGATTTGCCTTTGCCACGGGGTCCTTCGAGGCATTCGCCGAATTCTTGGCTTGCATTTGTTTCAGTAAGGCATGCATTTTGGCGAGCCTCGCACCCATTTCTTCCATGCTCTGACGTGCTGAGTTCTGCGCCCTTGCGTTTTCAGCGAGTCCCGCCGCATTGCTGTTGGCGACCACTCTCCGCGAACCCCCCGCAACGGGATTGGCCCCCAGCTTGACTGGTGATGCACTTTGCGCCCATGTGATCGCCGTGAAAACCAGAACGGCTGCAGCTGTACTTCGAAGCATCATCTCGATCTCCTTGGAAATGCAGATTGCTCACAAATCATCAGGCATTCATCTCTGCCGGTTAGCATTCGCCTCGGCCAGCAATAAACGATTCGTTCGAAAACGGAATACTCAGGGGAGGACAACTTCTAGCGCGGCATCGCGAATCGCGATTCGTCCAGCTTCGGATTCGAGACGATCTCCTCGATCACAATCTTCTCGCGATCTTTGACTCCCTCCGCGACCGTTTCTTCGAGGTAGGGCATCATCAATCCATTCACCGATCGATAGTCGCGCAGATAAGTCGCGACTGGATGATATTTCCCGTCCAGGCGACGCGGAGTGCCTTCAACTTTAACTTCAAGAAAATTTTCGGCATCCACCCAGACGTGGCGCGCGTATCCGTTCTTATCGGTCACCTTCAATTTGTAAGCGCTGTGGCCCTCAACTGGCTCTACGCCCGCGAGCTCCACGGTCTCACCTTTGGCTGCGTAGTCAATGAGCAACCCATCCAAATCAGCATCGGTGGCGGCGGACTTCGTTTCCTCCGCCGTGTAGTTTTCGACCTCGTGACGATTGAGGAATGGGCGCACCTTCCAGCCCTGCGTGCCGTTGTAGACCTGGACCGCCGTTTGCCCGTTAAACTGGATTTCCACCCGCTTTTTCCGCCCGCGTTCCAGTTCCATCACAAAGGGCAGTTGCACCTGTTCGACCGGCCTCTGGGCCGGCGCCTGCATGCCCTTCTTCGCGGTCGGTATCACCAGCGCCTCACGCCGGTTACCTCCGGCTTCCATTTTTCCCTTCATCTGCAGCCTCTGCACGCCTCGCCAGGCCGACAAACCTCCGCGCGCCGCCACATTCTTGTTGACGATCTCGTCGGCAGTCAGCTTGGGAGCATTCGCGTTGGTGTCGCTTCCCGAACCAGCAAGTGCCAGCGGAAGATAGGCGAATACCAAAGCTGCGCAGCCCATAATTCTGCTTCTCATCGAAAATCCCCTTATTCCAAAATTTGTACTCTTGGCATCGAATCTTTTGCAGCTGATTCGACCCGGAGGAGGTGCACTAATCAACTACAAGCCCATCTGCGTGGAACTTCCCTATCACAACACTCACTCGGTCTCCGCGCTTGACGTGTCCGCCCTTATTCGAAAACAACATCCAATACTTCTTTCCCGCTTCCGGAGTCGTCGTCTGACGCAGCTTGCCGACCTT
>QHVR01000730.1 GCA_003223595.1 Acidobacteriota bacterium | reverse complement strand
CACACAAGCCGGATGTGATTGCGATCCGCTCGGACTTGGACCGTGCCGGGCTGAAAGACCCCAAGATTCAGCCGTACGATCGAGCCGAACTGAACGAGGTGCTGATCGAGCTGGATGTCCGCGAGACCAGCGAAAAAGCTCTCGATCAGGGCAAAACCAAGATCATCCAGGCCCTGGAGAAGAATGCTCCGGCCGGTAAAACGGATCTCAATAATGCCAGTTCCCTTGCTATCAAGAATTACCTGATGGATAAGGATCCCATGCATCTGGGGACGGATGCCGACCAGAAATACACCGCCCAGGCGCAGGCGGTCGTGAACTTCCGGGACAAAGTGCTGGGGGGCGTTCTCAACTCGCTGGATCAGTTGAAGGGTGCTCCCGGTATAGATCCGGCAGTAGCCTCGGTCATCCCTGAGAATTTCTATCTTTCCGATTTTGGCATCCGAAACGTGGAAATCGTTGGGCCGCAAGTTGGGGGCCAGCTGCGTACGCAGGCTGGTTTGGCGACGCTTTATTCCCTTCTCGGAATGCTGGTTTACCTGGGATTCCGGTTCGAATGGATTTACGGGGTGGCGGCTGTAGTCACGGTGTTCCACGATACCCTCATCACTGTAGGCGCGTTTTCGCTCACCAACACCGATATTTCCCTCACCGTAATCGCGGCCATTCTTACCCTGATCGGTTACTCCAATAACGACACAATCGTGGTATTTGACCGAATTCGCGAAAACATTAAGCTGATGCGGCGGGAGAAGCTGTCCGACATCGTTAACCGCAGTATCAACCAGACGCTAAGTAGAACAATCTTGACAGCCGGGCTTACGTTCCTTACTGTACTTGCTCTCTTCTTGTTCGGCGGCGAGGTGCTCCGTGGATTCAGCCTCGCGCTGGTAATTGGCATCTTAATTGGTACGTATTCGTCGATCGCGATTGCTGCCCCAATTCTGGTGGCATATCAGGATTGGCGGGTACAAAAGGGTAAGCGTCCCATGGCAATGCCGGGGAAAGCTAGGTAGCTTACCTGATGGTGTACGCGAAATCATTGGTTTAGGCCTTCTTAAGTAGGAAATTAGAGGGTTTGCTCAGAACGCGCCGCTTGGTCGAAAAAAGGCCCCAAGGCGAGAAACAAATCGGGAGCAAAGGAGAAACGCTCGGTGTCTAAGTATTCGTAGGGGATCTCATGTTTGAAGATAGCCTTATCGAGTCAGGCGGCAAGCTAAAGACGAGCCGAGGATGGACTTCCATAGTTTCGTTCATATTGCAGGTCATGATTGTCGGCGTCATGATCCTGATTCCGCTGATATTCACGGAAGCGCTGCCTAAGGGTACAACGATGTTCATGCTGGTGGCCCCGCCTCCGCCACCCCCGCCACCGCCTCCGGCTGCAGCTCCGGTCAAAGTGGTGAAGCAGATCCAGACCGACATCGTGAACGGCGAGCTGCGCACACCTACCAAGATTCCCAACAAAGTAAAAATTATTAAAGAAGACGAGGCTCCACCGCCGGTGATGGCTTCGGCTGGAGTGGTGGGCGGCGTGCCCGGGGGAGTGCCGGGCGGCTCTATGGGCGGCGTGATGGGCAGCATTCTGAGCGCAACGCCGACAGTGGCTCCGAAGATTGCCACTCCGCAGCGCGTGCGGGTATCGTCTGGCGTGAGCACCGGTATGCTGGTCCGCAAGGTACCGCCGAGTTATCCTCCGCTGGCTCGCCAGGCTCGTATTCAGGGCACGGTGATCCTGCAGGCGACGATCAGCAAGGAAGGAAGTATCGAAAACCTTCAGCTGATCAGCGGGCATCCGATGCTGGCACCGGCTGCAATTGAGGCCGTGAAGCAGTGGAAGTACAAGCCGTATCTCCTGAATGGAGAGCCGGTCGAAGTTGAGACGCAGGTGCAGGTGAACTTCACGTTGGCTGGAGGCTAGGCCTTCAGTTCCAAGCGGGCACCTGGAAGTGAGATTGCGTAGGCCCTTCCCCTCCCACCTGAGGAAAAGCGGTGGCTGGGAAGGGCTTTTGCAAGCCCTGGACTTCGCCAGCGATGTTCGGCTGGAGCTCCGGGCAGTCTAAGCAATGTGCGTGATCCTCGCACAACCCGCGGGCGAGAGTTCCTGCCAGCGGTTGGCACCAAAAAGCGCATCAAAGTGTCCATTGAGTAATAGAGTTCCGATACGTAATAGAGTTCCGAGGAGGAAAAGCAACTCATGTTCGCACTTCACGTAGGAGCAGTTCTGCATCACGTACCTGCCGCGGCCGCCTGGATTGTCCAGGAGGGCGGTGGCGCAATGGCGACCGATCCCCTTGGTCTGTGGCATGCAATGGGCTGGGTTGCCAAAACCGTGGTCATCATTCTGTTCATCATGTCCGGTTGGTCCATCGGCGTGATGATCGATCGCTGGATGGCATATAGCGCGGCCCGCAAGCAGTCGCGAGCATTTGCCCCTGCAGTGGCGGGAGCTCTGCGCGACGGCCGCATCGATGAAGCGATCAAGGTTGCTGAGCGCAACAAGAAGAGTCACCTGGCCAAGGTTGTCACTGCCGGCCTGATGGAATTCAAGGCTCACCAGGATAGCCCGGGCGCAATCCCTGGCGAGACCATCGAAGCCTCGAAGCGCGCTCTGGAGCGCACCGAAGCCATTGTCCACGCCGAGCTGAAGCGCGGATTGGGCGGGTTGGCGACCATCGGTTCGACCGCTCCCTTCGTGGGACTGTTCGGAACGGTGATGGGCATTCTGAACGCCTTCATCGGCATCAACAACTCGAAGGCCACCGGTCTGGCTGCGGTCGCAGGCGGTATCGCGGAAG
>QHVR01000062.1 GCA_003223595.1 Acidobacteriota bacterium | reverse complement strand
TTTGGCGCAACGACTCCAGACCCATGGTTATCAGGATGTTTGGGCGCTCAAAGGCGGACTCAACGCCTGGCAGGAAGCCGGATTCCCACTCCAATCCAAAGTCAAAGCCGCCTGATTCGCAGCAAGAGGTGGAACGACACGGTGCCTCATTCTAAACTCGCCCTTTGGTGAGTTTAGGGTGGGGCTTTTGAGTTCCGAGACTCGCGTGATGGAGATTAGGACTCGGGCTTTTGACTTCCGTCCAAGAACTTCTCCAAAAAAAACGAGCACCGAGAAGCACGGGCAGTTTCTCCCGGTGCTTTCGGTGCTTTCTCCAAAGAAACAAACCGAACTTACTTCACCATGATCTTGCCACTCGGATCGAGCGTGCCCTGTACGCGCACGCGCTTGCCTTCGAACTTGGCAACGTCGGTCTGGTGGTCGATATCGTAGGTCTTTCCGGCGTCATCCTTCAGCACGTACTTGTCGCCCTGCTTCACAACCGTTCCCGTGAAGGTCTGTGCGCCGCCAGCCGTGTCGCCAGCAGCGGAACCGGTAGCCGCGCCATTGGAAGATCCAGCGCGCGATCCCGATTCAGGAGCGGTCGTGTCCGGCGTCTGCGATTGCGAGCCACTCTGTGACCCGGCTTGCGATCCACTCTGGGAAGACGGCGTCTGACTGCTGGGCGTGGTCGCGTCGGGTGATTGCGAGCCACTCTGCGAACTTGGCGTCTGCTGCGATGCAGGCGGCGTTTCCGGAGCCGGGGGCTGCTGCGTCGACGGCGCTTGCTGCGACTGGGTCGCATCCGGTGCCGTGGTGGACGGTGTCGATTGAGCATTCAGCGTGCTGCCCCAGGAGATCATTCCAAGTGCGATCGCCAGGGCGGCGAGAGACGGTAAAGATAGAAACTTTTTCACAAATCCTCCAGGAGCCATTCGCGGCTCTCGCTCTCTGTAGCAAACCACCTGCCAGCAAAATTTCGCGCCCGGCCGTTCACTTTTGATTTTGTTGTATTCGCAAGATTTAGATCGTACCCCCCGGAACCCACCGGACCGCATCTGCGGAATCTTTGATTTCCCACTACACGGAACGCTGTAGCGAAGTTCTCCGCCCTCCACCATGCGACTCGACGTGAGGCGAGCATTTCCTGCTCTCTCCAAGAAAACTCTTCTCGATGCCGTGGCCGATACCTCACCATCCGCACGCGACGCCAACGGCCATCACGACGCGGGCTTAAGACCTAACTCGTAGAGGCCTTACGTTATTCCGACACTGCTCGTTGCTGGCCATCGTGGAGGGGGCCCTAAGGGCGTTTTGTTTGTACTTCTTTCCTCAAGTCTGACAGTGCTTTGCGCATTCCTCGGTTTCGCATTGCCGCTTTGGCGGCTCTGGAAGCTGCTGCACGGAAGAACAGTTCGGCTCGATGGGTGAGATGGCGATTTTTCGTCAACCCACAAGAGTGTTCTGGGTTCTGTTTTGCCGACAATCCGCTCGGAAAGTCGCCCCTTTAGGAGATGCCCTTCTCGCGACGGCGCGGAATGCGCATACGAAACGTATTTTGACTCATGATTGTGAGTGAGATGGCGAATTATCGCCAACTAACTTCAGGTTTCTTTCATATTTACGGGGTAGTTTGAATAAGTGGTTTGTGTGGCAAGGTGGATGCGCATATGAGTTTCTGGGAGATTATATGTCGATTCGGCTTTTGCTTTCATTGCTACTGATTGTGGCAGCTTCGTTTACACTCAGCGCCCGCGTTTTCGCTCAACGCCGATGGGCCGTCGAAAAGACGTTTCATGTTGGAGGAGAGGGCGGCTTCGACTACATCACAATCGACGCAAAGAGTCACCGTCTCTACGTCCCGCGCAGCACACACACAATGGTCATTGACGCGGATTCGGGCGCCACGGTTGGCGACATTGCCGGCCAGAAGCACAATCATGGGGTTGCCGTAGTTCCCGAACTCGCACGGGGATTCATCAGCGACGGCGCCGGCTCGATTATAATTTTCGATCTCAAGACCAACGCGGTTCTGGGGACGGTGGCGGCGAAAGATGATGCAGACGGCATTATCTACGACAAGAGCACCGGGCTAGTCCTGGTTGCTTGCGGCGATGCAGGCGTGTTGATCACCCTCAAGGCAGATGCCGATCCCAAGACCGCGGTGATTGATGCGCCCATGGAACTGGGCGGCAAGCCGGAGTACCTGGCGGCGGACGGAACCGGCAAAGTCTATGTCAATTTGGAAGACAAGGACCAAGTCGCTGTCGTCGACCTTAAAGCCCGGAAAGTGGTCGCACACTGGCCGGTTGCTCCTGGCGGTTCTCCAGTCGGCTTATCCATTGATCCAGAGAAACACAGACTCTTCATCGGATGCCGCAAACCGCAGAAGATGCTCGTAATGAGGACAGAGGACGGCAAGATAGTTGCCGATCTCCCCATCGCTGTCGGCGTGGACGCCACGCGTTGGGACGGTAATCAGGCGCTCGCGAGCACGCGTGAAGGCAAGCTCAGCGTTGCCGAGGAGAAGAATGGAACTTGGCAGACGGTGCAGACCGTGACTACGGGACTTGGCACCAAGACAATGGACATCGATAATGAAGAGCACAAAATCTATTTACCCACCGCCGAGTTCGATCAACCGAAACCAGGTGCGACAGGTCGTCCGACGGCAAAGCCTGGGACTTTCATGATTGTTGTTGTCGCGCAACACTGAAGCTTACGAACCCGCTTCTAGGTAGAGTCAACTCTTGCTAAAAAAATAGGCCTGGTATCCCTACCGTGGGTGCCGTGCAACATTTAAGACTTCAAGATCAGAAACCGTTCTCATTGTGGTTCCTTCGTAAATGGGCTCCAGCGTAGCCCGAGCGAGACGGTGCGGCTGTAATACTCGCGCTGGATCGGGTATCGTTCGGCCCCCACATAGAAGCCAAAAACCTCGTTGTTGAGATTGAGCATCGACACCACGGCCTGCAGCCCGCGCGAACGCGGAATCCAGTAACTCACCTGCGCGTCCACTTGTGTGTGAGGGTAGAGGTAAGTGTCGCCCGACGGGTCCTTCGCGTTGGTGCCGCCATAGGACCAGATGTAGCCGTCATTGTGGGTCAGGCCCATGCGGGCGGAGATACCTTTCTTGTCATACGTCACGTCGAAATTCCAGTTGTTCGGTGCCGTGCGCACGAGAGAGGGATGGTCGGTCCGGTCACCTGCCGGGAATGTAGCCTGCGAAGTCGTGTAGCTGTAGTTGGCCCGCACTCCTATTCCGTTCAGACCGCGGGGAAGGAATGACAAGCGCTGCTGCCAGGCCGCTTCAAAACCCAGTATGTGTGCATTGGGGCCATTGTCCAAGGTGCTAGTGGCATTGGGGGTTCCCTGGTTGATCGTCACCGGGTAAATCGGATCGCTCAAAGCTTTATAGAAGAAGCCTGCCTGAATCAATCCCACCTGTTTCAAATAGTGTTCCAGTAGCACATCGAAGTTCTGCGCGTGCGTCGGTTTCAGGTCAGGATTTCCCTTGGAGAACTCCGGCACGGATGAAGGATCGTCGATGAAATACGGTGCGATATCGCCGAAGTTCGGGCGTGCGATCCCCATTCCATACGATCCGCGCAGGATAGTATCGGTACCCAACCGATATTGAGCCTGCACGCTGGGGAACACATTGATGTAAGTTGTGTTATGGCGTAAGGGAGTGACTCCAATTGGGTCGGTCGTCAGGTCAAGCTTATTCGCCAGTAATGTATCCTGGGTCGTCTCGATGCGTACTCCAGTCTGCAGCCTCAGCTTTCCCAAGCTGACTGTGTTCATTGCGTAGCCGGCCCAGATGCGCTCGCCGATATTGAAAGCGTTCTGAAGGTTGTTTTGAACGTCGGGACTCGTTCCCCCGCTCTGCACGGCGGCAAGTATCTTGCTGAACTGTGTGATTGGCCCGTAGGTGTACTGTCCGAAATAGTAATTCTTATCAGTGAAGTTGCTGAGGAAGTCGGTCATCGGCTGGCCGCCCGCCGCGTTGTAGAATTCCCGATCGAAACGCTGCGTTTTTTGCGCGTCCCAGCCCTTCATTCCGATTTCAAACGTGCTGTAGTGCGAGCCCACCGAATATTGTTTGTTGACTGAGATGTCGCCCACGACATCGCGCTCGAAAATGCTGTTGTTTTCCGTAAAGCCAAACCCCAGCGTGTATTGCGTCGGGTCGTAGATGTTTGCTCCATTAAGCACGTTGAGCTTGGGAACAAAAGGGTCCTTGGTATCCACGCCGAAGGCGACACTCTGGTCGCTTGCGCCGGGTCCGTCGAAGCCCATGCGCGGAAAGCCTCCAGTATAGTGGGCCTCCGATAACGCTACCCGGTACGAGACGAGCAGGCTACGGACAGCGTGTCGCGCGCCAGCTTGAATGCTGAAGATGTGCTGTGCAGGCTTTCGATTCACATCTTGCAATCCATCGCCGCCGCAACCCTGCGCATTTCCCGGGGTTGTGATTCCACACGTATTGGCAGGATCCGCCGGATCCGTGATGAAAACATTGATCCCCGGCGTGTAGGCCCATTGCTCTCCATAGTCTTTGAACTTGGAATAAAGCCCCCGCAGGTAAACCGACGACATATCTCCGATCTTGTAGTCGGCCTCTCCGCCAAAACCGTAGCGGGTGCGATCGTAAAGATATTCGCGCAGGTCCATGGTATTGGGGACTAAGGGTGGGGGAGCGTAGGCGGGTTCAATGTCATTGATGCCACGGCCATTGTGGTCATAGCTTCCGCCAAAGAGCAGGCCGAACTTCTTGTCTTGGCCGAAGCGCTGGCCCGCGGTGGCATCGAATTGATGGAGTGTGCGGCCGCTCGCGATGGGCGTATAACCGAACATTCCCAGCATAGAGACGTAAGGCTTATCGTCGGCGCTCTTAGTTACCAGATTTACTGATCCGCCGATGGCGTCGGCGTCCTGATTAGCAGAGAGCGTTTTGCTGATTTCGACCATGTCGACCAGGTCAGCCGGGATTGCATCGAGTTTTACATTGCGCACCCCTTCGGGCGAAGGCAGGTGAATACCATCGATGGTGACATTGCTCAGCCGCGGTTCCGTGCCCCGAATCTGGATGTACTTGCCCTCGCCCTCGTCACGTTCCAGTGACACACTGGGCAGGCGCCCCACTGCGTCTGCGATATTCGTGTTTGGCAAGCTGGTGATGACTTCGTTGGGTAGCACCTGAATGATGTTGTCGGCCGTCCGCTCGATGTTGATCGCTTCCACTTCGCCACGCTCGCGCTCGCCCCTAACCGTGACCATCTCGCTCTGCGTTGCGACCTGGAGTATTACGTCAAGGTGTTGCGCCCCCTCGCCAGTGACGTTTACATCCTTGGAGTAGGGTTCAAATCCCACATACGACACGGTGAGGGTGTACTTGCCCGGAACGATGTTGGTAAGGGTGAACTCGCCGTGACCGTCGGAAACCGCACTATTCTCTCCCGGCTGCAACTCCACCCGCGCGCCAGGGAGCACTCCCTGGCTCGCATCCGTGACGCGGCCGGTCATGCTTACACGGCGCTCTTGCGCCACCGTTCCGGGAACCCAAATTGCGCTGCACACCAAGCACGACAGCAATACGGATCGAACCGGGATTCGCATACTTGCCCCCTCGGGAAGGGAATAGTTGAATGGGTCCTTATACGTTAAGAATGCGGCAATAAAAAGTTAATATTTTTTCAGATTGGAGGTGTAACCCGGGCTTCAAACCGCTGGCCGTCATGCCGCGGGGCCCTCCGAGGCAGCCCAAAAACCATGCGGTCGCTGCTCGGAATGGCTGGGTCTTGGATCAGGGGCAACCCGGAAGTTAACTGCTGTTAACACGCGTTATCGCAAGCTTGTGCTTTTATTTCGCTTTTCGGCAGCGATGAGAGCTATGTCGATTTTTCAGCAACCACCGTAAATGCGATGGGGGGCGATTAACGACTGAGGGGACTACTCTTGAATTCGGAACCTCTGCCGATTTCAACCCGCAAACCACGAAGCCTTCGGACGTGGAATCTAAGTAAAAAGCCGCGACCGAAGCCGCGGCTCACCACAAACGAACTTCCCCACTCTCAAGGGAACCTCTTCACCGCTCCCTTCGCTTCTTCGCTGACCCGCACCGGACCAAGCTTCGAGGGCTCCGTATTTCTTACGTCGGACCCGGACTTCGCGCCCGGAGCGCCCAGGAAGTGAACGTTCGCCATCTGCTCAAGGTGAGCCATCAGTGCCCGTAGGTTTTCGTCCCCTGAATCCAGAACTCGTCGCAGTTCCGCGCTCGCACGTGAAGCCTCTTCATACGCGCGCCGCGCGTCTGCCAGAAGCGGCAGATGCTCAATGAACGCGCTCGCGCTCTTCGTGAACTTGGTGACCGCCTCGGTGTAAGCGCCCAGCGTCACCGGAGGCGCTTGCTCCGCTACCGCCTGGGGCACAGATTTCTCACTGACCCCAGCGAACTCTGAACCCCCTTCCAACTCCTCGCGCTCGCCGTTTCCAATCTGCCACGGATCATCCTGTAACCCCGCGCCCTCTCCTGTGAGATTGGCATCCAGCGACTCGTTGGCGCTCGCGTCCGTTCGCGGACTCGCAAAATTATCAAGCTTTTTCCACATCAGGAACTCCCTCTATGTTGGATTGATTGCAATGCGGAGCGGCGTTTCTCGAATTATGACCGACCTCACAGCCCCAGTCAAACCGCTGCCTGCAGTGGAACTGTCGATTCACGTAGCCCCACCGCGTTTCAATGCAGGTTTCCTTGGCAATTCCCCCCACG
>QHVR01000796.1 GCA_003223595.1 Acidobacteriota bacterium | reverse complement strand
TCTGCAGCTTGCCCGCTCCGGCGCTTTTGGTTTGCTTGGAATGGAATGTAATGGTGGGATACTTCTGCACGTCAAGGAAATTGGGACTGCGCAGATCGTTGTCGCGCATCTCGACGCGCGTATCGACCGAACTGGCTTCGAGGTTTGCTTCCAAAGAAGTCTTGGCCGGATCGGACGAATCGTAGGTGCCCGAGCCGTTTACCTTGGTGAATGCGCCGCGCACGGTCGAAACGCCCAGGTGCCGGACTGAAAACTGCGCTGAGGAGTGGTTGGGATCGATCTTCCAGGTTCCACTTTGCGCAGCCGCCGACGCAGCCAATCCCATCACAAGAAAAAAGAAAGCTCCACGTAACATAAAGTTTTGCTCCTTTGAAAGCGTTTGCAGGGGTTCTGAGATGTTAAATGGATTTGACCGGAATGGCCAACAAGTCGTCTACCAAGCCAACCTCTTTCTGCAGGAAGGGCTCGGCGTGTGTGACTCCTCCCAGCATTCCGTAGAAACGAGCCATGGCGTCGACGCGGGCCCGAATTTCTTCGTGAGCGGGGAACAGGTCCTTCCCGGCGTCCTGATTACTAAACTGCGACTTGTAGGCAAGAATGGAAGCGAACTTGGCCTCGAACTGTTCGCTGATATCCACGACGAATGTGGGCCGAATATCGTAGTAGAGCGTGGCGTAAACGATTTTGAATGGCCGATGAGGTGCGAGCGGTTGGCTCTCACTCTTAGGGGCCACTGGCTGAGGGCTGATCGCGAGTTTCGCTAATCCCGCCAGAAAGCAAGCTTCATATCCCAGAATTGAAGCCGTGTAGTGATCGGGATGCCGTCCCTTCCAATAGGGCAGAATCAGGACGCGCGGACGAGTCTCGCGAATGACGGCTGCGACTTTCAGACGATTCTCCCAGGTATTTTCCACGCGCCCATCGGGAATATCGAGGGCGCGCCGCCATTGCGAGCCCAGAATCGTGGCTGCATCGGAAGCCTCGCGTGCGCGCTCTTCTGCGGTGCCGCGCGTCCCCATTTCTCCCTGCGTGAGATCCAGGATGCCGGTGCGCTGCCCGCGTTGCGCGGCTTTCAACAGTGTTCCGCCGCAGGTCTGCTCCACGTCATCGCGGTGCGCGGCAATGGCGAGGATGGCGAGACTTTGATCTTGCGAGGACATCATTCGAGATTCCCTTGCTCCAGAACGACGTTCTCACGCACGATGAGCCGATGCGCGGCCATCTCTTTAAGAGTCGGCAGAACGCGGTTCACGTGTTCGTCGGTATCGACAAAGATGATGATTACGGGCAACTTGCCGCCAGTGTCGACCAGGTGCGCTGTTTCCACGTTGTGTCTGCCGAGAAATCCGGCAACGCAATGGATCGCCGTGGCCGCGAACACGTTCTCCTTGCGAAGATAGTTGAGGATCTCCATGTGCAGTGGCCGGTGGCGCCACTGGTCGGCTTCGTTTAGATAGATTGTGACCTGCACCGCCATCGCATCTGGCATTCTACTCGCGTACCTCCCATTCCCGGCGGAGGATCCCGTACAGTTCGGAGTCTACGAACTGATCCCATTTGCGCAGATGCTCGCGCTGGCAACCCTCGTGCTTCATGCCAATTTTCGTCAGAATGCGGCCGGATGCCGGATTGTGTTTGAAATGGGAAGCGAAGATGCGATGTAGAGCGAGCGTGTCAAAACCATAACGAACCATTTCGTTGGCGGCTTCTGTGGCGTATCCGTGTCCCCAGAACGGTACGCCAAGCCAATAGCCCAACTCGGCATGCTGATGTTGCTTCTCGACGCGAAGGCCAATGCCTCCGATCTGGCGGCCGTCGCTGCGCTGTGTGATCGCCAGCCAAAGTTTGTCGGGATCGTTCGCCAACTGGAGAAAAGCTCGGGCGTCCTGTTCCGTATATGGGTGGGCAATGCGCAGAGTGGTCGCGGCGACTTCGCGCGTGCCGATCAGCGGCAGCAATTCGGGGATGTCTGCCTCGGTGTACGGACGCAGCCTGAGTCGCGCGGTTTCGAGGGTCGGCTGGGTGCTCATGTTCAGATCGCTCGGGCCACAGCCATCCCCGCGAGCGCCGCCCCCAGGCACAGCAGGTTATTGGAAAAAATATTGGCGAGCATCAACCCCCACTGGCCCCGCTCGAAAAATGACATGGTTTCAAACGCGTAGCTGGAGAACGTAGTAAACGATCCGCAGAATCCGATGACCACCAGCAGGCGCCAACGCGGGTCCATTAACACCCGCTCGGTGGTCCAGATGACGAACAGGCCTACGATGAAGCTTCCCAGAATGTTGATGATGAGAGTGCCGTACGGGAATATGGGACCAAACTCACGTACCGCGAGGCGGCTCAGAACGTAGCGAAGATTCGCGCCCAGGATTGCGGCGATAGATATAGCGAGGAAGTCTTTCAACGGAGCTCTCCTACAAATCGATCTTGACTCTTTGTAGGAGTTATCAGCCGGTC
>QHVR01000061.1 GCA_003223595.1 Acidobacteriota bacterium | reverse complement strand
TGGGTTCAATTCGTTCAGCCACGGGACGCAAGATCTGTATCCCACATTCCTGGAGAAGAATCATCACTTCTTGCCGGCGCAGGTCAGAACTGTGTCGGTGATTGCCAGCCTGGGCGCGCTGCTGGGCGGGATTCTCTTTGGGACGTTGTCGGAGCGAATGGGACGGCGCCGCGCAATCGTGATGGCGGCGCTGCTGGCGATTCCCATGATCCCGATGTGGGCTTACTCGCACAGCCTGCCCATGCTGGCCTTGGGAGGGTTTCTGATGCAATTCATGGTGCAGGGCGCGTGGGGCGTAATCCCGGCGCACTTGAATGAGTTGTCACCGCCCGCGGTACGGGGCACGTTTCCGGGGCTGGCCTATCAACTGGGCAACCTGCTGGCTTCGTGGAATGCGGTGATCCAGGCGCGACTAGTGGAGCGCAAATATGGGGGCAGTTTTCCGCCCGTTCTAGCGTGGACGGTACTGGTGATCGCGGCGCTAGTAGCGCTGGTCACAGCAAGCGGACACGAGCAAAGGGGCGCAGACCTGTCGCAAACCAACTCGAGGTGAAACGATATTCTAGGGGCTGTACAGGAAACTTGCCATTTGCGCATGGCACAAACGAGTAATTGTCAGGCGGGGGGTCCTATGGTACTTTCTAGGTAAATTCCACGCCTTCGTCGATAGCACTCATAGGTCCCGAATCGTTGTGGTTTCGCCCGAACGCGTGTATCTGAGGTTGCGCCCACTATGAAAGAGATTATGATGGACTCCGCTCCAGCCGCCGCGTCGGCTGACAAAGAGAACTATGGAAATCGCAAGCTGATCCGGCCCACTTTGCCGCGCGGCGAGAACCACAACAGCAATCATGGCAGTCACGGCGCACCAGTAGCCGTACCGGAACGGCGCGAACGTATGGAACGGCACGATCGCGGGGAACGCATGGACCATCGCAGTGATCGCGGGAGCATGGGCGGGGGCGGCGCCGCTAAAAAAGCAGCTCCTCCGGAGCAGACCAACGCTGAAAATTTCTATTATCAGAAACAGATGCAGTCGCGGACGCCCATGGTCATCGTGCTGCGTGACGGGGAAGAAGTCCACGGCATTATCGAATGGTATGACCGTAATTGCCTCAAGGTGAACCGGGAGAACGGCGAACCGAATTTGATGATTTACAAACCCGCGATCAAGTACATGTTTAAAGAAGGCGAAAACCAGGGATAACCTGGCTTGAGCCTTCGGTCCTCTTCGTTCGCGCTCAGTCCTCTGCGCTAATGCTCGTTAGAGAGTGTCTTTACGAGGGAATAGCCTGTTTTGATCCGCAGAAAACTTCTTCTTCGTCCTGCGCTTACACCTGTGCCCCGGCTCCCCCGCAGCCTAGAGAGAGACGGAACAAGTTACGTCCCTACGATGGGGAAATTTCTTCAGGCAGTCTTCTGCAATAAGGGAGTTATGGTGGCTGGCGGGGAAGTTTGCGTTCTTGCCTCCAGAGGCAAGGTCACAGAGATGAGCGTTCCCGAGGGCGTCGAAGTGAAATGCACGCTGCCCCGATGCTCCATCACGCGTTCGTGAATTCCGGTAAGCCGGGTTTCAGGGCGATGCGATCCGTCGGGATTGTTGCTGGGGCCTTGGGGACTCTCGATCTCCAGAAGCAAGGATGAGTCCGAGCGCATCAGTCGAACCGTCGTCGCGGTGTTTGTGGAACGCCGGCTCGCATCGTCCAGTGCTTCTTCCACGATGCGATAAACCGTAATCTCGAGCTCCCGGTTGAATCTGCCGAGGTGCGGAGAGACTTCCAACTGGACTCGGGTACCCTGGCGATTGATGTGAGCGACGTACTCCTTGAGCGCCGAGCCGATACCCATGTCATCTAGTGTCGGAGGATGCAGCAGCCGCGATAACTTTCTAATTTCGCTCAGCAAGCTGTCGGAAACGGAACGGCTGCTCGCGACCGCTCGCGCCAGCCTGGGATTCAATGACGCTTTTTCCTGATGGAGTACCCCAAAGTAAACGGAGAGAGCAGCGACCAGTTGAGCCATGTTCTCGTGGAGTTCAGCAGCAATGTGACGCTGCTCCTCATCCCGCGCCGTCAACAGGCGGCGAGTGAATTTCCTCAGCTCCTCCTCAACCGCCTCGTGCTTGCGAACTTCCTTAAGTAGTTGCTGTTTCTGATGTTCCGCCTCGCGATTCTGCGCCTGCGCCAGTTCGCGTTCCACTACTTGCTTGTTCAGAACCTGCTCGGTTTGCTGCAATAGCGCGATGGTCCGCAAACGGTCGTTCTCACCGCCCCGCTCGGCATAACCTTCTGCAGGAATCACAACATCGTGTTCGGCGCAGATGCGGTGGAAGAACTCGCGGTGAGCTGGATGGTCGAAGCTGGAGATACGATACCCGCACAGAAGGTCAAATGAAAAACGGGCCGAGATCCCATTCCACAAGCGCTCAAGTTGTAAAGCCGCCTGGATTTCGCCACGTTGGAGCAGGAGGGCGACCATCTCACCGAATATGGCTACTTTCTGGTCTGCACTCTTGCGTTCGCAAGCCCCGCAACTCGAGGAGACAGCGATAATGTCGCCGATCACCTGTTCAAAGCGTTTGGGGTCAGGAGTACCGTCAACCATGAACTGATCGAGAGTCTCAGAGGCATCCAAGGCGAGGTAGCGACCTTCTTCGATGGCACGAGTGAGATCGATTCCTTTTTCCCGGAGACACTCGGCGCAGTCAAAGCGATGTTCGCGAGTGGCCACTACGATCGCTGATCGTCCTGAAGTCAGCGCAATTTCCAGAAAATCACAGACGGAGCGGACCAGGAACTGGTCATCGTAATAGAACTGGACGCTGTGGCGACAAGACAAGCCGTGGCCCAGCGAGGATGGCGATTGCGCAATTCCTGGAGCCGTGGCGCTGGTGCCGGACTTCATCATCATGGCGAGGGTGGCGTACCTGGATGGCTCCTCCTCAAGTAACGATACGGGCCGCGGGTCTGCGGACCAATCAGGAAAACCCTGTACATCAGCAGTTTACGGGAGGCAGAAAGCCGCAGACCGGAGCACAAATCGGGGGCGAGGAGTCGATCCTTGCAGACCCACCCAGCGGGACAGTTTTGCGCTCCAACTTCTACAGCTTTGGCAGTACGATTCCTTTTTGTGCCTGGTATTTTCCTTTACGGTCGGCATAGCTGGTTTCGCAGATTTCGTCGGACTCGAAGAAGATGATCTGGCAAAGACCTTCATTAGCGTAAATACGCGCCGGTAGGGGCGTGCTGTTGGAAATTTCCAGGGTCACGAAGCCTTCCCACTCAGGCTCAAAAGGGGTTACGTTGACGATGATGCCGCAACGGGCATAAGTGCTCTTGCCTACGCAGATGGTCAATACACTGCGGGGAATCTTGAAGTATTCCACGGACCGCGCAAGGGCAAATGAGTTCGGCGGCACGATGCAGACATCGGTTTGCACGGTAACGAAGGACTTTTCGTCAAAGCGCTTAGGATCGACCAAGGCATTATTCACGTTGGTAAAAATCTTGAATTCATCGGCGACCCGTAGGTCGTAGCCGTAAGAAGACAGGCCGTAGGAGATAACGCCCTCGCGTACCTGCTTCTCGGAGAACGGGTTGATCATGTCGTGTTCTTTGGACATCTTGCGGATCCAGCGGTCGCTCTTGAGCATGGAACTCCTTGGGAAATTAATAATTTCGTAATTTGGTAATTTTGTAATTTGGTAATGGAAAGGCAACCGGGTGCGGCTGACTAAACCGCGGCAAAATTGCGAGATTACCCGATTACAAAATTACAAAATCTTTGGCTGGGTGCCTGCCAGTTTACGGGATAGATGCTCCGGTTGACAATCTCCGTTATCTTCCTTAGCATCAATGACTTGAGGCAGCACCTTAACCCCTAGCGCGCGGGAGCGTTCTGTGATCAAGCTGGACATCATCAACGAAGTGGTAGGCAAGACCGGAATCACCAAGACCAAGGCTGAACTGGCGGTCGAGACGGTCTTCGAGAGTATGAAGAAGGCTCTGGCTGGCGGCAATCGCATCGAACTGCGGGGCTTCGGAGTATTTAACGTGCGCCCGCGGAAGACGGGCATTGGCCGCAATCCCCGCACGGGAGCGGAAGTTTCTATTCCACCCGGACGCGCCGTGCGTTTCAAGCCGGGCAAAGAACTGCAGTCTATCGACTGATTCCGGTTGCCTCTCTCCTATTGCGCGCGGGCTTTGCGCCTGGGATGCACTTTCGCTGCATTCCGCCTCGACGTAGTAGCATCAAAGAAGTGATTCCTCGCAGGCAGAAAATTTTCCATGTCGGAGATTAACCCTCCTATTTCCAGTTCAACCCTGGAGTACTACCAGGCATTAGCCTCGCCCCATGACAGGCCTGTGCGGCAACGCTACTGGCTGCACATCTTGTTGTTGCTGGCGACCTGCTTCACGACCCTGGTCGTGGGCGCGCGCATGGAGTTCAATTTTCTGAACAACCTGCCGCCCTTCGCGTTTGGCAATGAGACCGTTCCGTTTTTTAGGATTGGATGGATTCTGCAGCAGCCATCACGCCTGCTGCTTGGGATTCCCTTCTCGGCAACCTTGTTGATCATTCTGCTGGCGCACGAGATGGGGCACTACCTGCTGTGCCGCTACTATCGAGTACGGGCCACGCTTCCCTTTTTCATTCCTGCGCCGACGCTGATTGGGACCTTGGGAGCGGTGATTCGGATTAAAGCGCCCATCCGATCGCGCGCGGCGCTGTTTGACATTGGAATTGCGGGGCCAATCGCGGGATTCGTGGTCGCCGTGATCACACTGGCCCTCGCCATGACTCTCTCCAAGCCTCTGGTGGCGGGCGCTGCGGCATCCGACATTCGCTTAGGGTACCCAGGGATCTTCTACCTGGTGCAGCATGCGTTAAGAATGGTTTCTCCGGCCCCCGGGATCGCGAGCCTGCCACTCAGCAAGGTGTATCTGCATCCCACCGCCATTGCCGCATGGGTCGGGATGTTCGCGACAGCGCTGAATCTGCTGCCGAGCGGCCAACTCGATGGCGGACACATTGTCTACGCGCTGGCGCCGCGCATCCATCGAGTGATTTCATGGCTGACCGTATTCGCACTTGTACTGCTCGGCAGGATGTATGCCAACTGGTGGGTCTGGGCGGGGCTACTGTTCGTGATGAATGTGTTTACGC
>QHVR01000060.1 GCA_003223595.1 Acidobacteriota bacterium | reverse complement strand
CGTGCCATCATCGTCTTGTGCGACATAGAGCACGACCTTCTCGGTTGGACCTGTGACCGGGGGCGCCAGCGGACGCGTATCGACTGGAGCCGCCGGGCTCGCAGCCACGGTCTTTCTCATGTGCCACGCGTAAATACTCAACCCGAGTGCTGCTGCCAGCAGTACTGCTACTGCGATCTGGAGATGACGGGGAATCATGGTTGCGGCTGCGCTCCTGCCAATTGATCTCTTACCGCGGCGATTGCGGTCGCCACCGCGCTGGTGACGAGTTGCTGGTAATCGGGAGCCATCACCTGATTCGCGTCCGCGCCCTGCGGAGCCACTTCCACCGCGATCGCGGGTCCGGTGATGTTGTTCAAGGGCCGCAGCGGCGCTGCCACATTCTTCACCGGCAACTGCCGTTTCTGTAATTCTCCGGCCACCGCGTTAGCTGTGCTCTGGCTGGGCGAAAGCCAATCGTGCTGGGCCGTGGTCCAGGAGCGAAAGGGGGCGTGGTCATCCGACCCGAAGGGTAGCATCGCGGTGAACACGCGGACGCCATGGCCGCTGGAAGCAGCATGCAGAGCGATATAGATCGCGGCGTGGTCCGCATTCGCGAAAATTGCCCGCTGGTCCATTGGGAGATTGGCATCTGAATCCCGCAGCACTACAGTGGTGATGCCTCGGCTCTGCAATTCCTGGCGCAGGCTCCGCGCCAGCGCCAGCGTGACGTCCTTCTCGAGTAAGGTGCTGCTCAAGCTCTCACCGTGATCATCCCCGCCGTGGCTGGCGTCCACGACAGCGAAATAATGTGGAACCGCGGCAGGCGGAACATTGGCTGGTGCCGCATTTGGCGGTGGCGCTGTTTGGGCTGCAGACTGCGGGGCGGCGGACGCTGGGCTCGGGGCGGCTCCGGTTTGCGGAGCGGGCGTGGCGGCCACCGTGATGCTCCGGCCATCATTCGAGAAAGTTGCCATGACCGGAACCGACGTTTTCACAGTTACCACGGCGGAGCCGTTGCTCTCGCTAAAACTGGCCGACGGAATCGCCTTGCTGCCGAACGTCAACATGGGCGAAGCCGGTCCGACCAGAGGTTCGCGCCGGAAGGTCATATGCAGCGCTCCCGCCTCATTCGCAATCGAAGGATTCACCGGAGCTGAGAAATGGAATACCAGCCGGGGCGGGTCATCGCTGGCCAGCGACGCAGTGAAATGCGTGGCCACGCTTCCGATGAATAGACGATCGGAGACTTCGTGCAGCGTCACCGGGCCGCCCAGAATGCGGGGAAGCAGGGAATTGAGCGCACCCACGGGCACTAGTCCGCGTTTGTTCTCTAAGAGAAATTTGCTGCCAAGATCGGCGTCGCGTCCCATGACCTGGGCGCGATTCGCTCCTGCTGTGAAGTTTGCTTCGACATTGTTGTAACGAAGTCGCCAGCGAGTCGCATCGGCTTTGCCACTCACCCTGCCAAGAGGTTCCAGCACCTCCAGCAGCCCCACGTAGTCGCGTCCTTCGCGTTGCACGATGGGGACAGAGTAGTTCGCCGCAATGGAATAGACGGAAAGATGCTTTTCCGCCGGAGCACCGGAAAGCAACATCGCCGACGCGAGAATCAGGCCCACGAAGGTTCCGCCGGCCTTACGCCAGTTGTTCCTGGGGGCTTTCGCCCCCGGAAACCGGTCCCGTCTATGCCTGTTAGCAGCCAATCTCTCGACCGCCTAATCGAGCCCGTAAGCGGTCAATCCGCTCAGCAGCTTGGGATAGAAGTCGGTGGATTTCTGCGGCATCACTTCTCCGGCTAAGGCCACGTCCCGCACCTTCTGCACCGGGCAGGCATTCATCAGAAAAACCAGATTCGCCTTGCCCTGCCGGACGTGCAGGATTGCCTCGGAGGCCTCGCGCACATACGAAAGATTTTGCTGGTTGCGAATGGATTCCTCGGAGAGCTTCAGCACTCCTTCCAGCAGGCATTTGTGCAACTGCACTACATCCAGCGATCGCTGCCGCGCCGAAAGCCCCTCAAGGTATTTTGCCCCGGCGGATTTGGGCGAGTGCAACAGCAGAGCACGGTCTGCCGCCAGCGCCAGCAGGGCAGTGCCGCTGCGCCCTTTCTTCTCCAACAGCGCCGTAGCTCGAGCGCTGTCCATGCCCGGCTCAACTTCCTCCACCTCGAATAACTGGTTGCTCGAGTTCTTGAACTCGTCGAACGAGAACGACTGCAGCGAATGCACCACGCGATGCGTGGGTAGAACCAGCAATCCCGGGTCGTTCATGTTGACGAAGGTCATCATCACAAATTCGTACGGAGCCTCGGGGTCGCTCGCCGCAGCCTTCTCCCGGCATTCGTTGCGGAAGTTCAGCGCTGTCTCATATCGGTGATGTCCATCGGCGATGACTAACTTTTTGTCTCGCATCTTTTCCCGCACGGCATTCACGACGTTGGGATCCGAGAATTGCCAAACCCGGTGCGCCACTCCATATTCATCCGTGACGTCGATGGCGGGCTCATTGGGCGTAGCCAGCAGGGCATCGACTTCACCGGAATCCTCATATAGCAGAAACAGTTGCTCGTAGTGCGCGCGCGTGGCCCTAAGCAGATCAAGCCGGTCCGCCTTGGGCTTCGCCAGCGTCTGCTCGTGCCGGTAGACCACATGCGCCGAATAATCTTCGACGCGGCCCAAGGCGATGAACCCGCGCCGCTCAAACGTCTTCCCTGAGGGAGCCTTGAAAGTCTGCGAATAGGCGTAGATCGAGGGCTCGGAATCCTGCTGCAGAATGCCTTCTTGCCGCCATTCGCGCCCCAACGCGGCGGCACGCGTGTATACGTTCTCCACCGTATTGTCGGCCTGTTCCCGTCGGCCGAGGATTACTCTGACCAGATTGTACGGGCTGGCAGCGTAGTACTTGTCCTGCATGGCAGGGGTGATCTTGTCATAGGGTTGAGTGACGACCTGCGACGCAGAGACTCGTTGCAGGTTGTAGCGAAGCGCATGAAAGGGACGTATGTCAGCCATGAGTTGTAGTTGGAAACCTTTGATTGTAACAAGATAGCGGTGGAGCTCGGAGATGGCCGTGGGACGCGCCTTTCGCGCCGGTCGAGTCGTTGCTGAAATCGCGGGGATTTGTCTCCACTATTTGACAAAAACCCTGCTGCCGCTGTCACCACCTGTGCTAACATCCGCCGCATAGAGGTATTTATGGCCCGCGATGCGTGGCGCCGGTCATCTAGTAGTCCGAAGGCCCGAGATCGACGTGGCTCTCCGGTTCTTTCCAGGGATCCGAGTCTAACCGTGCGAAAAACTCCGTTCTCACCTCGTTCGCTGTCCGCGCTTCTTCTCGCCTTCTGCGCTTGCGCCTGCTTCAGCTTCACAGCCTTCGCGCAGACCACGGACGTCAACGACGTCCACGTTCAACCTCGGGAGGTGGAGAAACCGAAGGAAGCCCCCAAAGCAGATCCGATCTCGAGCACTACTGGCCTGAGCGCGCGCGTGCGTCCCCTCAAGGTGGATGTCGACCTGGTCCTGGTACCCGTCACGATCACCGATCCGATGAATCGGCTGGTCACCGGGCTCGACAGAGAGAATTTCCAGCTGTACGAAGGCAATGCGTCGCAGGAAATCCGCACCTTTTCCGCCGAGGATGCGCCGGTATCCCTGGGCGTGATCTTCGATTCCAGCGGCAGCATGAGCACCAAGATGGATCGCGCCAAAGAGGCGGTGATCGAGTTCTTCAAGACCGCCAACCCGCAAGACGAATTTTTCATGATCACCTTCAACGACGAGCCGGATGAGATCACGGACTTCACCAACTCCGTGGATGATATCCAGAACCGCTTGGTATTCGCCGTGCCGCGGAAACGGACCGCCCTGCTAGACGCCATCTACATGGGAATCAGCAAAATGCGCCATGCCAAGTATCCCAAAAAAGCTTTGCTGATCATCTCCGACGGGGGAGACAACCACAGCCGCTACACAGAAAATGAAATCAAATCGCTGGTCAAGGAAGCCGATGTGATGATCTACGCTATCGGCATCTACGATCGGTACGCTTCCGCGGCGGAAGAACGCTTGGGTCCGCAGTTGCTCAGCGACATTACGGAGCTGACCGGAGGCCGCGCCTTCACCATCGATAATCCCAACGACCTGGGCGATGTCGCCACGAAAATTGGCGTCGAGTTGCGCAACCAATATGTCCTCGGATACCGTCCCAGCAAAGTCGTGCGCGACGGCAAATGGCGTAAGATAAAAGTGAAGCTGCTGCCACCGAAAGGATTGCCGCCTCTCAAGGTGTATGCGAGGACTGGATACTACGCTCCTGCCGAATAGGGCCCCCGGGGTTCTCTGTTTTCTTTTCTGTTTCCTCTGGTCGCTGGGCGCCGCATCGCAAACGCCGTCTCCGGATCAGGCGAAACCCGCGCCCCCAGCCGCCGCTGACAAATCTGGCGCGCACCAACAGGATAATCAGGACAACCAGCTCAATGACCAGGGCGTCTTCGTCTTCAAAAAAGACGTGGACGAGGTCATGCTGCATGCCACCGTCATTGACGATCATCAGCACATCATTACCACTCTCGACAAAGGTGCGTTCACGGTTTACGAAGATGGCAAGCCGCAGAACATCATTTCCTTTCACCACGTCGACATTCCCGTCGCCATGGGCATCCTCATTGATAATTCCGGCTCCATGCGCGAGAAGCGCGCAAAGGTGAACCAGGCTGCGCTGAATCTGGTGCGCTCCAGCAATCCCAAGGACGAAGTGTTTGTGGTGAACTTCAACGACGAGCAGTATCTCGATCAGGATTTCACCAATAACCTGCTGAAGCTCAAAGAGGCGCTGGAGAAGATCGATGCCCGCGGCGGCACAGCTCTGTATGACGCGGTTGTGGCCTCGGCCGACCATCTCAAGCAGAACGGCCGGCTGGAAAAAAAAGTCCTGTTCGTGGTGACCGATGGCGAAGACAACGCCAGCAGCGAAACCCTGGAGCGGGCTGTGAAGCAGTTGCAGCAGGAGAACAGTCCAACCATTTACGCCATTGGCATTCTGGGAGACGAGGAGCATCCCCGGCGCGCCAAAAAAGCCCTCGAGATCTTATGCGAGCGCACCGGCGGCATCGCTTTCTTCCCCAAGACGCTGGATGAGGTGGATGCGATCAGCCGCACCATCGCCAACGATATCCGCAACCAGTACGCCATCGGTTACAAGCCGAGCACTCCTAAAGGCGCAGGCGGATTCCGCCAGGTGCGCGTAGATGCAAAAGCCAAAGGGCACGGTAAGTTGATGGTACGCACCAAGAGTGGCTACTACGCTGGCGCACAAACTGCTTCGAGCGGCACAAAGTAGATCTTTCTTTTCGACTAGCTCATGCCCGCGCCCCTTGTGCGGCGCTGGAACTTACTTGCTTTCCAGCATCTGAGCGGCGGAGTCAATTAAGCTTGCCTCATCCTGCAGCGCCTTCCCCACGCGAACAATTTCCTGCTCCGCCTCCGCATATTTTTTCTGCTCGATTCCCTCCCGCACTCCCGGAACCGTTTTCACCCCGTATCCGCTATAAACCCCGGGAGCGTAGAGCAGATGCTTGTACCAGGGCCGCCGCGGCAATCCGGCATCGTTGGTCAGCGTGCGCTCGCTCTCGATCAGCTTTGTGTTCAGCGCCGCCAATTGCGATGCCTCAGTTTCACTCAGAGCCCCTTGCTTGGCCGACAGCGCCTTGCGATAGCGTTCCGCACTCCGAACCAGAGCCTCCCCCGCATTCTCCATGGGCGCAAAGTTCAGATGTGGCGGCATCTCTTCCCGCGGTGGCGCAACCGTGGGTTTTCGCGGATCGAAAGTCGCTTTGAACACTCCTTCGTCCAACTCCTGATTGCGCTCGCGAATTTCGTCCTGCTTGTCCTTCAAGACTTTTTGCAGATCGCGGGTGTATTTCTGGACGGTGTCCGCGAAATCCACGAAGTCAAAGGGCAACACCTCCGCATCGGCCAACCGCATTACGGCTGTTCCCACGGTCTGCGACAGCGCCCGCCCGTAGACAAAGTCGTTGTCGGAAAAATGCGTGTACCAGAAGAAATCGTCGTAGATCGAGTGATAGATCCCCTGCTCGGTCTCGCCTTCGTAAGCCATGTCCAGCGTCGCGATGCCAAGATGATCGAGAAATCCGGTGAAATCCGTCCCGGAACCCAGGGCGCTGATTCGCAGGTCCGCGCGCTGGCGAATTTCTTTTCGATCGTCGGCGGATGCCGCTGCGATGTCGGACAAGCGCTTGCGTTCCCAAACCGACATCTTGGTTTCCGGATCTGCAATATCCTTGGCGACGCTATTGATGAATTGCTCGAGCGTGTGCGATCCGCCCATGTTCAGCGTCCCGCGGTCATTCCCGTCGGTGTTGATGTAAACCGCCGCATGCTGGCGCAATTCGTCGGCATGCGCTTCGACCCACTCGGTTGACCCGAGCAGCATGGGCTCTTCGCCGTCCCACGCCGCATAAATGATCGTCCTACGCGGCTTCCAACCTTGCTTTAGCAGCATCCCGAAAGCGCGCGCCTCTTCCAGCAGCGGAGCCTGCCCGGAAACTGGATCCTCCGCCCCATTCACCCATGCATCATGATGATTGCCGCGAATGACCCACTCGTCGGGTGCTTCACTGCCGGGAATTTTCGCGATCACGTCGTACACCGGCTTGATGTCCCAATTGAACGCCAGCTTCAAATGCACTTTCGCAGGCCCAGGGCCAATGTGATAAGGAATGGCCAGAGTCCCGCGCCATTCCTCCGGGGCCATGGGCCCTTTGAGGGCTGCCAGCAGAGGCTGCGCGTCGCCGTATGAAATGGGCAGCACCGGAATACTCGCGATGCTCTTGGCTTCTTTCACTGAGAGCCGCTTGGCATCCGCTGTAGCGCCGACGCCGGGTGTAAGCGGATCTCCCGGACTATTCGAAGCAAAATCCATCACGCTCCCGCGCTGCACTCCATCCGGATTTCGCATCGGCCCAGCCGGGAAAACGTTGTCCACCGTATATCC
>QHVR01000717.1 GCA_003223595.1 Acidobacteriota bacterium | reverse complement strand
GATACGCGACCTCTGCGCCATGAGCGTCCGTCCCAATGTAATCCGCGAGTCGCTGGAAGCTATGCGCAAACAGGCAGCCGGGATTGAAAAGCCTCTGCTCGAAGCGGGAACATGGTCGACGACAAAGAATCGTATAGCTTTCCGGCACCAAGGCAAGCTGCTGGAACCGATCGCCGGACAGTTTCTGATGGATTTTTCCGAGCGCGAGAAGGTTGTGACCACCACACCCGTTCCGCGGTCCGAACCTACTCCGCACGAGCACGAAATCTCGCTTCTGTTCGCCCGTGGGATTGCGCTGGAAGAAAATCCCAGCACTCAGCCCGAAGCCATGGCGGCCTACCACAAAGTTTTGGAACTCGAGCCCACGCACGCCGCGGCGCACATCAACCTGGGCACGCTGTACTACAACCGCCAGGAATTCGGCCATGCGGAAAAGCACTACCGCAGCGCCATCGAATCTGATTCCCGTTATGCGCTGGCCTATTTCGACTTGGGCAACGTCCTCGACGAAACGGGACGCGTGCAGGAAGCGGTGCAGACCTACAAGGTCGCGATCCAGCTGGCTCCCACTTACGCCGACGCACATTACAACCTCGCACTCGCCTACGAGAAGCTGCGTGAGCCCCGCAAGGCTCTCAAGCACTGGCAAGCCTACATCCGGCTCGATACGTCGGGTCCGTGGGCCGTCCACGCGCGCAGCCAGATCAAGCGTATTCTGCAAGCCGACGGGCTGAAGCTGGTTTTCAAGCGCGCGTAAATCAATCCGCTCTTAACTGCCGAACCTGTAATGCCAGACCCGCGCAGCGCCAATCAGGTTGGTGTCATCGCCGAGTGAGGCCAAAGCCAATTCCGTTTTTTCTGCGGGGACGAATCGGCATCCTTTACGGATCACTTCGCGCATGCGGCCCATCAGCAAGTCAGCGCTTTTCATCACGCTGCCGCTGAGCACGATCGCGTCCGGGGTGAACAGGTTGATCAGATTGGCGAGGCCCAATCCCAAATAGTATGCCTCGGTTTCGACGGCATGCACCGCGACCGGATCTGCGTCGCGCGCCAGTTCACAAATGCGCGGAGCGTTGCGTTGCAGCCAGGTAACCATGGCAGGCCCGGCTGCCAGCGATTCCCAGCAGCCCCGGAAACCGCACGTGCATTCCGGCCCGGCAGGATCGATGACGTGATGTCCCATCTCAGGATGCGCGCCGTCCACTCCGCGATAGAGCTTGCCATCGAGGACAATGCCGCCGCCGATTCCGGTTCCAATGGTGACGTAGATCAGGCGCGTGCGGTTGCGTCCCGCACCCCACCCGGCTTCCGCAAGGGCAGCCGCATCCGCATCATTTTCGAGCGCAACCTGCACACTGAAAACCTGCCCGAGATCTTTGACCGGACTCTTCCCTCTCCACCCGGGCAGGAAATCCACATCCCCAAATTCGCCTCGCATGGGATCGACGGGCCCTGTGGACCCGATGCCGATGCCTGTAATTTGCCCTCCGGCCCTCTGCGCGGTCCTGCGCAGCATGTGCGCGATGAGTTCGATGCCATCCGAATACCGGTTCGGGTCCGTAGGCGACTCCATTCGGGAGAGCACCTTGCCCTTGTCATCCACCATGCCAACGGCAATTTTGGTCCCGCCGATATCGACGGCTCCGATCATGAATACTCCGGCTGCATCGCTTTCGCTTCTTCCAGCGTCATCCGTTTCTTGTGCCTGTAGGACAAGTTGGCCATGTGAACCGCCAGAGCCGAGCGGTAACCCAGTTCTACCGGAGCGTTCGGCGTGCCACGGCTGCGGATGCAGTCGATCCAGTTCTTCATGTGATCCTGGTTCGGACTGTGGCCCTTCGTCGTTTCCCCATCTGGACGGTTCACCTTCTCCGGCCAATATTCCA
>QHVR01000059.1 GCA_003223595.1 Acidobacteriota bacterium | reverse complement strand
TGGACTGCACTGTGGCAGCGTGTTTCCCACGTTGAGCACCGCTCTGACGACTTGTGCGCCATCGCAGTACGGATCCACGCGAGTCACAATTCCGGCACCGGGAACCGAGAACGACGATCACAATCCGCCGCGGATTGCGCCTCGGCACTTGTTCGACATCGCCGTGGGAGACGACAATATCTTTCGCGGGGACAAGTACAAGTGGAGCCTTCGTTTAACAGCGATCAACGTTAGCAACAAAGTTGCGCTTTATAACTTCTTGTCCACCTTCAGCGGAACACATTTCTTGACCCCACGGACCTATACGGCCGAACTAGGTTTTCACTTCTAAAACTCTGTCGTTCAGGAGGTCTCGCAGAGTGTGAAACACGAGCCTTCCTTCTTCCAAACTTTCAATCGGGGAATATAGCGCGTTGTATCGTTCAGGGGTGGGTGTCGGCGAACTAGAGGCTATGCATGAGAAGGCTTCGAGGGTTCCTAACGGGAACCGGAGCAGCAGAAGTAATTCCAAGCGGTGACTTGTGATCAGAAGAGTTTCTTTCAGGTCGAAGCATGGCGGGAGCGACCGACGGACTCGAACCGCGCCCTCCTGCGTGACAGGCGGGCGTTCTAACCAACTGAACTACGCCCCCGCATACTACGTCGTCCAATTCCTTCCGATTCCCTCTCGTTCCCTCCTGTTCCATTTGGCCGTGCTGTGACAGGGCAGAGTTCCGAGTCTGCTGCTGTAGCGGCCACACTGTGTCCACACGATTCATAGCAGAACACGTCCCTCCCTTTGATTAATCTAATGAATTCCCTCGCGATTTAATCGAGGAACTGATTTTGAATCAGTTGCTCACGGTTGTAAGGCTCCCCGGCATCAGTTCCTATCAGCCTGAAATCCCTAATCATGCAAGGATCAACGAGGGCAGGCATGCATACGATGAGTTCCTGGGTCCCCTCTGACCCATTGGCGCAAGATCAGATTTCAATTCCGCGAGCCTTCATCGAAAAGCTAAGAATCAGCGCCTTGAGAACAGTGGTCGATTGCGCCGTTGCAAGGCGATCCCCAGCTAGATGCAAGTGACTACACTTCGTCTTGTCAAATCCCAGCGCTGGTCGTGAAAACTGCCCAAAAACTCGCCTGTCCATTAACTGTCCAATAAGGCTTCCCAAACGTTCCTTACAAGGCTTTTAGGTAGCCACCCGCGTCTTGTAAGTTGTTGAAATTCCGTATTCCTGTGGGCTCATAACCCAAAGGTCGGTGGTTCAAATCCACCCCCCGCAACCAATCAAATCTTAGACTTACGGCGGCCGCGATAAGCGGCCTTTCCAATTTGTAAGCGAATTGTGCGCGAATTCGGATTTGGAAGCGGCGCCCGAGGGTGTCTTAGCTGCGCTCCGCCCAAGCTTGAAACGGACACGTTCATTCCATCAATACGCCAAGACAGTCACGCCGTATGACGGCATCGGCCTAGCCATCCGCCCGTGTCAAAAACAGCGGACCGTTGCGCACTTAGAGTTAGAGGTAGAGCCGTTCACATAATCACATCTCCTGTAATTCAAGGGTCTTCTCAATCGGTTTGACATTCGCTGCGGCGATTCTCAAAGTCAATCGATATGGTCCAGAGATGTATCAGGCGCACAGCCCGACTTGCGTCGTCTAAGGGACCCCATGTTTTTGAGCGCTCCGAACACCCGCGGGCAATGCAAAAGCGACATACGCTCCGGGGATCGGCGTTTGCAGCGCGGGGTGACCCGGAACATCGTGCGTACGTGTAGTGGCCTGCGCCGCGGCGCAGAATACGATATATTCACGTCCGCCGATTTTATACACCGCCGGCATTCCCTCAACGGCGGCATCCACCTTAGCCTCCCACAGCACTCTGCCGGTCTGCGAATCTAGGGCGCGAACCTTGCGGTCGCGCGTACCGGTGAAAATCAGACCACCGGCTGTCATCACGGGACCAACTTTGGGAAAATGAGAGCCGGTATCCTTAAAGCCTTTTTCAGCCAACTCCGGAACTTCTCCTAGCGGCACCTGCCATTCGATCGTGCCGTCGTTGAGATCGTAGGCGGTCAGCGTGGTCCAGGGCGGGGCGATCACCGGCAATCCGCTACTCGCGAACATAAAACCGAAGCTGCTTCGATACCGGAGCTTTTCGGGGGGAATATTCGATGTGGTCTCAGGAGCGGAGTTTTGCCTAACTTGCCCTGGACCGGTTGTGGGCGCTCTCTTTGGATGCAATACATAGGCCACAAGGAAATCTAATGCCGCATCCGAAAGGGGCGAAATCGCGGGCATCTGGCCGCGTCCGCGTGTGACAATCGCTCGCACCTCATCCGCGCTTAGTCTCGATTCGATGTCGACGAGAGATGGCACAGCCGGAGGCTGTCCTGCCAACTCGGCGCCATGACACAATTTGCACTTGGATTCATAAACGTTCCGACCGCGCTCTTCAGGAGAACGGCCGGGCGGAACACTCGTGTCCGCAGCCTCATGTGAGTTTGGCTCTAACTTGAGCAGAGCAGGCAGATCTTTCGAGACCACAAACAACTTACCGTGGACAGGATCGACCGCTGCTCCCTGAAAATTCGCACCGCCGTTGTTTCCCGGCATTTCGATGGTGTTGCTTACATCGGGCGGTGTGAACAGGCCTTGATTGCGTGCTTGTTCGACCGTCTTCGCAATCTCCTGGCGTTCCTCAGCGTCGAGGAACGGGCTCAAGTCTTTGCTGGTGAAGCTCTGGCGGGCAAACGGAGGAGGCTTCAGCGGAAACGGCTGGGTGGGCCACGTCACCTCGCCGGGCATTTCTGATGGTGGCACGGGGCGCTCTTCGATCGGCCACAGCGGCTCACCGGTTTCGCGATTGAACACCCAGACGAAACCTTCTTTCCCAACCTGAGCTATCGCGTCGATGGTCTTGCCGGCGTGGCGGACAGTTAACAGCATCGGAGCCGTACCGTTGTCGTAGTCCCAAATGTCGTGGTGCACCATTTGGAAATACCAGATTAATTTTCCCGTGCGCGCATTCAGGGCGAGCAGACAATCGCCAAACAAATTGGCGCCGGTTCGGTTGGCCCCGTAAAAGTTGTACTTGGGGCTTGCGGTCGGAACGAAGACGACGCCGCGTTTGACGTCTACAGAGAGCCCGCTCCAGGCATTGGCTCCGCCGACTGTCTTCCACGATTCTTTCGGCCAAGTGTCATAGCCGACCTCGCCGGGATGCGGCACAGTGTGAAACGTCCAGATCAGCCGGCCGGTCCGGACGCTGTACGCACGAATATCGCCCGGACCAGACTCGTATTCTTCGTTTGTGGCCGATCCCAGAATGAGTAGGTCTTCGAAGACGCGACCTGGTGTGGTCGATTGAACCAAATTTAAGCTTTCGGGATCGCGTCCGAGCCCATCGCGCAAATCTACTCGGCCATTCACACCGAAATTCATGATCGATTGACCCGTGCGGGCATCAACGGCCTGCAGGAAGTTGTCGACTGCGAACAGTAATCTTTGTTCAGAGTGATCGGAACTTTCCCAATAATTGATGCCGCGATTCGTGATCAGATGGGTGCTTGTTCCGGTCGAGTGAACCCACAGTTCGCGTCCCGTTGCAGCGTTGAGCGCGACGATCGAGTTATTTCGCGCCAGAACGTACATCGTCCTGCCGACCACGAGGGGGTTAAACAGATATTTGCTCCCATCTCCGGTTGGATATGTCCATGCGACGCGCAATTGGCTGACGTTGGATCGGTTGATCTGGTCGAGGGCTGAATACTGTGCTCCATCAGGAGCGCCCGCGTAGTCACTCCAGGTAGAGTGCTCCGGTGCAACGACCGCGGCAGAAGCGACGCGAGTAGAGTTGTGCTGGCGGTTCACCCGGCTGTGTGCCTGCGATCTGATGGCCAGGAAAAGACAAAGCCCCAATCCTGAAACAGCGACAGCAATGAGCTGTCGCTGCATTCGTGCCCTTGGAGTCGTGCTCATTGTGGCCTCGTGGCTTGTAGTACGGTACCAGAACCGACTGCGCTCCGGGATGGGAATCTGAGGCTTGGGTCGCATGAACATTCCCCTCGTGACGACCGATAGCGCGTCTGCTCTATAATTTGGGAACACCTTCCATGTTGGTATTGTCATGACATTTGCGCGGCTGTTCTTTGTTTGCTTGGTGTCGATCTCGGCGTATGCGACACCCTTGCCGCAAATCGACGGCTTAGCTGAGAAGTCCCAGGAGGCCAAGCAACTGATGGCCGAAGGCAAGTTCCAGCAGGCCATTGTTGTTTATCGCGAACTGAATGAGGCGCTGCCGAATAACCCGGGTTTGAAGCTGAACTTGGGCATGGCGTTGCACCTGGCTGGCAAGAAACGGGAAGCGATCCCGCAATTAGAAGAGGCCGTGAAGCTGGATCCGCATATGGCACCTGCTTGGCTTTTTCTCGGTACGACGCGTCTGCAATTAGGAGAGGCGTCCGCAGCGCTCAAGCCGCTCAGAACGGTGCTCCAACTGCAACCTGACCAGCACCAGGCACGGCAGATGCTCGCTGACGCGCTGTTTTCGCTCGACCGATTGGAAGAAGCACGTACCGAGTACCAGCGGATCGCTACTGAAGATTCTCAGAATGCAACGGCTTGGTACGGGCTCGGGCGCTGTTACGAACTGCTGTCGAGCACCACCTTCGAAAAGCTACAGAGATTGGCTCCAGAATCGGCCTATGTGCTTTCCCTGCTAGCGGAAGCACGCCTGCGAGAACAGCAATTCTCGAGCGCGTTCTACCTTTATCGCCGTGCACTGGAGCGGATGCCCAACCTGCATGGGCTGCACAGCGCCTTAGCGGAGATTTACCGGCAAACCGGACACCCGGAGTGGGCAGAAATTGAAGAACAGCGGGAAATGGCACTTGCTTCGCTGGATTGCCGCTCGCCTACGCTCGAATGTCACTTTCAAGCCGGAAAGTACGAAGATTTGATCGCTGCTGCCGAATCGGCAAACACACCCGAGTCGTTCTACTGGAGAACCCGAGCCTACAACGAGCTGGCACTGACTGCATTCGACCGGCTCGGTCGGCTGCCATCTTCTGCCGAACTGCACGAGCTAAAAGGGCATATATACAATAACCAAAGGAAATACAGTGAGGCTGCCTCTGAGTGGAGGAAGGCGTTGGAGCTTTCGCCAACGAACCTGCAGATCAGGAAAGAACTCGCGATCAGTCTAAAACTTGGCGAGGACTACAGCGCAGCTCTGCCCCTGTTTCAGGAGCTCCTGCATCAGCAGCCCGATTCAGCTGAGTTCAATTACTTTGCGGGGGACACTTTGCTGGAACTGCAGCAACCAAAGGAAGCCCTGCCACTGCTGAAACGCGCCGCGGCTCGTGATCCAAAATCTGTCGCCGCGCAGAAGTCACTGGCACGATGCCAACTCGCGGCGGGGCAGGCGGCCAATGCAATTCCACATTTGAAGCTAGTGTTGGCCAGGGACGAAGATGGCACGCTGCATTATCAGCTCGCGCAGGCTTACCGGGCCATTGGCCAAATCGAACTCTCCAAGAAAATGCTTAGCGATTACGAATCGATGCAGAGGTCCATTGCAGCACGGAACGAAGCTGCTAAGCAAGAGACAGATATCACGGCTCCATGAACGCAGTGTACGTATTTTCCAGCTATTTCATGGGCTCGCGCACTTCGATCAGTTGGTTGGTCGCGACATTCTGCAGCACTTGAACAGTCCCGCTGGGCCATCGGATTTCGATTCGATCTATTTTCTCCAGCTTGCCGGTCCCGAAGTGTACAGTGGACGGGCTGGAGGAAGCGTATCCGACAGCCGTGGTGACGTGATTGAACTGATCGCCCACGCGAATTTTAGCTCCAATGCCGTCGCGATTGCTGCGAGTGCCCGTTAGTTTCAATACAAGCCAGTGATTCGGGTCGGGGCTAACGTTTTGCCAGAGTTCGGCGGACTCCCCCAATGCACTGACTACCACGTCGACTTTCCCATCATTATCAAAATCGGCAAAAGCACTGCCACGATGGGCGCGTGCCAGCGTAAAACCCGCGTCCGAAGATACGTCGCGGAAGGTTCCATCGCCGAGGTTGGCGAAAAGGCTGTTCGGCTGCTTGTAGTGGGTTGACTGGAACAGATCAACCAAATCATTGACATCCGAATTGGCGGTGAACAGATCCTTCCATCCATCGTTATTGAAATCGAAAAATCCATTGCTCCAGCCGCTGCGTGCAGCCGAGAGCTGGGCTATTTGGCTGCTGTGAGTTGCATCCAGGAAAGAGCCTTTCCCGAGATTGCGAAACAAAGGAAATGTTTCGCCGGCCAGGGCCGTGACATTGATGTCGCAAAGCCCGTCATTGTTAAAGTCCCGGAAGTCAGCGCCCATACTGGCGATCGGAGCGCCGTTGTTGGTCAACGCCACGCCGGCTTCGAGGGCTACCTCTTCGAATGTTCCGTTACGTCGATTGCGGAACAAGAAATTGGGCAGATTGTCATTTGTGACAAAAACATCGGTGAAGCCGTCGTTATCGTAGTCGGCGAATGCAACGCTCATTCCTCTGCCAATGTGTTCGAGAATTCCAGCTTCTTTGCTGACGTCTTCAAATGTGCCGTCCCGACGGTTCCGATATAGCGTATTGGGCAGCCCCTCGAAATATTTCGGATGGCAATAGACGCGCAAGTCGCGCTCACGATCGCCACAGTAGCGGTCGAAATCAGGAGTCCAGTGGGCATAGTTCACGACGAACAGGTCCAACCAGCCATCGTTGTCGTAATCGAGCCAGCCGGCGGCAACTGACCACTTATCGCTTTTGATCCCAGCTGCTTCGGTCACGTCCTCGAATTTTCCATTGCCCAGATTGCGA
>QHVR01000716.1 GCA_003223595.1 Acidobacteriota bacterium | reverse complement strand
GTGCGAGCCGTCGTAGCGCTGGTTTTCGTATGCTTTGTGATCGCGTGCACTGCCGCGCTGCCAGCACGGGCCAGTGATAAGAAAGAAAAAGAAAAAGAAAAGGCTGCGCCCCTGCAGGCCGTCGATTCCGGCTCTTTCGGCATTTTCATCAAAGGCCAGCGCTTAGCCACGGAAACCTTTACCATTCATCAGCAGAACGCCACCAGCACGATCCAATCGGAGCTTAAGCAAGAAAACGGGCCCGCCACCCAGAAATCAGACCTGGTGATCACCTCGAACGGACAAATATTGCGTTACGAATGGAGCCAAGGGACCGATGGTTCGTTAACTGTGCTGCCCAAAGATGAATTTCTTATCGAGAAGATTACCTCGGCCAGTTTCACCAAACCGGCAGAGCAATCATTCCTGATGCCGAACACCTCGGTGATCCTGGACAATAACTTTTTTGTACACCGCGAGGTTCTGGCCTGGCGCTACCTGGCATCTGATTGCAAGCAAGACGGCGGAGCTTTCAAATGTGAGCGGGTGGCCGGGGACTTCGGAGTCTTGGTGCCGCAGGATCGTACTTCGCTTCACATTCGCATGGAACTGGTTGGAGCCGAGAAGGTCAACATTCGAGGCTCCGAACGCGAGTTGCTGCGCCTAAACCTGAAGGGCGACAATGTGGACTGGGCGTTGTGGGTGGATGATCACGACCAGTTCAAGCTGATGAAGGTGGCGATTCCTGCCGATAACACCGAAGTAGTCCGGGACTAGAGCCCGGGCGGCAGAACCGAGACCACCCTGGAAAACTTATTGTCACTGGCTGACTCACGTACGGCACGGGTTCTGGTCACGGTGCTGCTGTTCGCGCTCGTACTGGGCTTCCTCTACGTTGCGCGCGCGACTCTGATCGCGTTTCTTTTCGCAATCTTTTTCGCGTACCTGATGAGTCCCTTGGTGGCGCAGCTGGAGCGCGTGCTTAAGGGACGCGGTCGGGCTATCGCCGTCATCTACACGCTCCTGCTTACGCTGGTCATCGTCTTCTTTGTGTTGGTAGGCCCCAAGATCACCCACGAGGGCGCACGGCTGGGACAGTCGCTTCCTACCCTGATTTCGAAACTGAGTTCGGGAGAACTCGCCCGGCAAGTCGGCGCGGATCATGGCTGGAGCAAAGCTTCCACTGATTTTGTGCAGTCGTTTCTGATCAGCCATCAGGAGGACATTACGCAGTTCGCGCAACACTTGGGACTCCGACTCGCCGACGTCGCCAAGCAAGCATGGCTGTTCTTTATCGTTCCCCTGCTCTCCATCTTCTTTCTTAAAGATGGGCGGATGTTCAGCGAGTTCCTGCTCTCCGCGGTGCAATCGCGCCCGCAACGGGAATTTCTGCAGAACGTGCTCAATGACTTGAATCAGATGCTGGCCCACTTCATTCGGGCGCAGCTCACTCTCGCCGCGCTGACCATGATCGTCTACACGGCTTTTTTTGAGGCGATGCGAGTTCCAAACCCCGTAGCCCTGGGCGTGATTGGCGGAAGCCTGGAATTCATCCCCGTGGTGGGACCTCTCGTCGCGGCACTGGTGATCATGACCGTGGCGTTAGTGCTCAGCTATTCCCACTGGCTGATTCTGCTGATTTTTCTTGGAACCTGGCGCCTGATCCAGGATTACGTCTCCTCGCCCCGCATTATGGGCGACAGCATGGAACTGCATCCCCTGGCCGCAATTTTCGGAGTCATGGCGGGAGGAGAAGTCGCCGGAATCCTGGGCGTATATCTCTCCATTCCAGTCATGGCGGCCCTGCGCATCGTGTTCCGCCGCTGGCGCATCTATACCGAGAAGAAAAAATTTGGACCGCTG
>QHVR01000058.1:9876-10128 GCA_003223595.1 Acidobacteriota bacterium | reverse complement strand
CCGGGATCTTTCTCCTGGAGGTAAGGAGTAAAGGTTGTGGGCCTGATCTCGGACCGAATATTCTCGTGCTTCGTATCCTTCACCACTCCGACGATTTCGATGTCGGGCTTCACATCACCGGCGCCCTGCGTAAAATAATGTCCCAGGGCTCGGTCTGGGCTGCCAAAGAAACGGCGCGCCCACGCTTCGTTGACTATCGCGACTTTTTGGGTTCCTACCCGATCGGCTTCCGTGAATTCGCGGCCTGCGATT
>QHVR01000058.1:0-9625 GCA_003223595.1 Acidobacteriota bacterium | reverse complement strand
ATGATCTGTCGGGAAACCCACGTTGAGCGCCTTCAGGTTGCGGAGAGTGCGGACAAACAGGCTTGCCCCCACCAACAACAGAAGGCTCAAGCCGATTTGTAAGCCAACGGCAAACCGCCGGAAGCGCAGGGGCCCACCCCCAGTGATCACTTGTTGCTTCAGCGCGGGAACGAGATTGGGACGCCAGAACTGCAACGCCGGAGCCAGGCTGAAGAGCAAACTCGCAAGCACCGCGACCGCGAAATTGAACAAGAGAATTCTGCCATCGACATGGGACGAAAACGGCATGTCCGTTCTCTCCCCGCCCCAGATCATGTTGATGAGCACTGCCGAGAATCGCGGAGCGAGAATGATTCCGATCAGCCCTCCTGCAAGCCCCAACAGCAAGCCCTCGATCACCAGTTGCCGCATTACTCGCGTGCGCTTGGCGCCGAGCGCATACCGCACTGACATTTCCCGTACACGCCCGGCGGCGCGCACTAGCAACAGGCTCGCAACATTCGCGCACGCCATCAACGCAACCAGGACGACCATCGCCATCATGATCAGCAGCGGAATCTGCACATCCTTCCGGAGCGGTGAAAATCCTTTGGCTCCATTCAACACGAACAGGTGAGACTTGGTTAAGAAGCTCTCGACAAAGCGTTCGGAGCTATGGCCGCGTTGCTTCAGTTCCTCGGCGCGAAGCGCATACCACAATGGGCCCAGGCTCGCCTCGGCCTGCTCGCGGCTGACGCCTGGCTTCAGGCGCCCAATAATGTTCAGCCAGTTGGCTTTGCGTTGTTCGAGTTCATCTCCGCCCGGCATCACCTCGGCCTTCATCATCATTGGCGCGAAAATATCCGGAGTATCTCCCGCCACTGCACTGTGGAATCCGCGCTGCGCCACCCCCACCACTGTGAACGGCTGGCCGTTGATCAGGATGGCTTGGTTCAGCAGGTTGCGATCTGCTCCGAACCGCCGCTGCCAGTACTCGAAGCTGAGTACCGCTACCGGATTCGCATTCGGGACGGTGTCGTCCGATTGCACCAACAATCGTCCCAATGCTGGTTGCACACCAAGAACATCGAAGTAATTTCCGGAAACAACTTCCGCCCTGACGAGTTCTGGTTGGTTATGCCACTGCACGCCGGCCTGGGCATTCACTGTCGCTATAAGGCCGTTGAAAGCGGAGTTGCGATCGCGCAGATCGCGATACATGGGATACGAAAAGTAAAACTCGTCGTCAGTGCGCGAACTGGTGTGGCCGTTGAAGCTGCCGGCGTACTTGAGGATGACCAGTTGGGCTGGATCTTTCACGGGCAAGCTGCGCAACAGCGCCTGGTCGAGCAAGCCGAAGATCGCTGTATTTGCGCCAATACCAAGCGCCAGCGTGATCACTGCCACGGCGGCGAATGCGGGGCTCTTGATCACCTGCCGCCAGGCATAGCGCACGTCTTGGAATATGCCTTCCATAGGACGATCTCACTCGTAGTGCAGAGCGGACATTGGATCGATCCGGGCCGCCCGCATTGCGGGAACGTAGCAAGCCAGTAGCGCGGCCCCGGAGAGCAGCCCCGTTACAACTATGAAGGTGAGCGGATCACCCGGCGCTATCCCATAAAGCAGACTTTGCATGAGCCGAGTCACGCCCCACGCTCCGACCAGTCCGATTGCCGCTCCGGCGAGCACCAGACGCATCCCGCCGATCACTACCAGCGCGACAATGTGGTGTCTCTGAGCGCCGAGTGCCATCCGGATGCCCATCTCGTGGGTTTGTTGCATGACCATGTAGGCCAGGACTCCGTAGATACCAATGAGCGCTAAGATCAGCGCCAATCCTGCGTAGATTCCAACCAGCATGGCATTGAAGCGCTGCGGCGCAATGGATTGGTTCACTTCCGTCTGCATGGTCCGCACGTTCGAGATGGCGAGAGCGGGATCGAGCCGGTGCAAACGATCGATCACTCCAGCCGCCACCGTGTCCGGATTTCCGCGGGAGCGCACCGCAAGCTGAAGGGAACGCAGTGTATCGGCGGCCGCAATGGCTGCATCCCTCTCCTGCAAATAGGGTGAGTAACAGTGCGGCCGCGGAGCCGAAGACATCGCGCCATCGGGAACATCACCAACAACACCAATCACCGTGAGCCATTGGCCATCGGCTCCGCCGCGAAGAATGCGTTTGCCGATCGGATCTTCAATGGGCCACAGGATCTTGGCCATGTTTTCGCTGACGACTGTAACCAGCTGCGTCCCTTCGCGGTCTTCCGGGGTGAATAAACGCCCCCGGATCAGAGGAATTCCCATAGTCCGCAGATAGTCGCCCAAGACCCAAGTCTGCCGAACGGCGGGCGTTGTCGACTTGTTCTGCCCTTCAACTTCTACCGCATCCAATTCATTGCCGTTGAGGGGAAGATCATTGGCTCCCCCAACGGACACAACCCCGGGGAGTTGGGAAAGCTCCAGCAGAGCGCGCTGATAATAGTTGCGCACGTCATTCGCCTGCGGGTATGCCTGCTGCGGAAGGGGCACCGTCATCGCCAGAACTTTTTCCGGCTGGAAGCCTGGATTGGCATCGAGGAGTTTTTCGAAAGTCCTGAGCAACAGGCCGGCACCGACGAGCAGCAACAAAGCCAGCCCAAATTCCGCGATCACGAATGCGCCCTGCACTCGGTGGCGAGTTCTACTTCCAGTGCCGCTTCGCCCGCCCTCTTGCATACCTTCCCGCACGCCGGTCCGTGTGGCGTGCAGGGCTGGGGCCAAACCGAAAAATATGGCTGCGAGGAATGTAATCGAGAACGTAAAAATCAAGACTCCAGCGTCGACCTGAACCCGGGGAAGAGTGATTGCTGCCGGCACTTGCTTGAGTAAGAAAGTCTTGAACCAGATCGCCAGGCCCAATCCCAGCGCTCCGCCCAGAGAGGCTAGGAGAAAGCTTTCTGTCAGTAACTGCGTCAGCAGACGAACACGGCCTGCGCCCAAGGCGGTGCGAACAGCCATTTCACGCGCCCGGCCGGAAGCGCGCGACAGCAACAGCAGCGCGACATTCGTGCACGCGATCAGGAGCACCAGCCCAACTGCGCCCTGAAGCAGCAACAGCAGAGGCCGCACCGATCCCGAGACTTCGGCTTGCAAGGGATCGACGACGGAAACCAGCTTTGTATTGGTGAACCTCCGCAACAGGTCAGCGGGATACGCCTGAAGAATCCTTTGCGCCATGGCCTCGGCTTCGCCGCGAGCCTGGGCCAGTGTCACTCCAGGCTTGAGGCGAGCCACCACGTCATCGTTGAATCTTGCCCAGCCCGAGAGATCGGCCGGTGTGAATGCCCTCGGGACCCACAACTGCGCCGGTTCGTTATTGCTCGACGCACCGGAGAGAGGAAACTGAAAATCCCGTGGCATGACCCCGATGACGGTGTACGGAATGCGATCCAACCTAATCGTTGTTCCAATTACGTCGCGGGATCCACCGTACTTGCTCTGCCATAAACCGTAGCCCAGAATCACCACCGCAATTCCAGGTCGATCTTCGTCATCGTGAAAGCTTCGCCCGAGAATTGGTTGAACCCCGAGAAGGGGAAACAGGCTGGCGGTTACCCGAGCTGCTGTAATCCGCGTGGGTTCCCCGAGTCCCGAGAGTTCGAGGTTGTCGTTTCGGTATGCTGCCATGCCCTGAAAGGACTTTTGTCCCTGCTCGTAAAGCATCAGATCCGGTATGGCAAACGGGATTTTGGAAAACCCAAGACTTGGAACGCCCTCATGCACCGCTACCAGTTTCCCGGGATCGTCAAAGGGAAGCGGGCGCAGCAGGACAGCATTGACCACGCTGAACATGGCAGCATTGATGCCGATGCCCAACGCCAAAGTCAGCACCGCCACCGCGGTAAAGGTAGGCTGCCTGCGCAGGACTCGGAGTCCGTAGCGCACGTCTTGGAGCACACCGCTCATGCGTGCACATCTGCCATGAGCTTCTTCAGTTCTTCTTCCGCGACGACTTTGCCGTCGAACAGGTGCACTTCGCGTTGAGCATGTTTGGCGAAGCGCGGGTCGTGGGTAACCATGCAGATGGTCGCGCCTTCGCGATGCAGGTTCTGCAGCAGTTCCATCACGGCTTCACCGTTTCGCGAGTCCAGGTTTCCGGTAGGCTCATCCGCGAGCAGAATGGACGGTTTTCCGGCCAGCGCGCGCGCCACGGCTACACGCTGCTGCTGACCTCCGGAGAGTTGCGAAGGATAGTGCCGGACGCGATGCGCCATGCCCACGCGCTCCAGCGCTTCCATGACCCGCTGCTTGCGCTCGGCCGAAGGCATCCGCTGCCGGTATGTCAGCGGCAATTCGACGTTCTCGTAGACCGTGAGATCCCCAATCAGGTTGAAACTCTGGAAGATGAATCCGATCTCCTGGTTGCGGATGCGGGCCCGCTCGGCAAAATCCAGGTTCTCCACCGGCTTGTTGTTCAGCATGTAGCGGCCTCCGGTGGGAGTGTCGAGCAGGCCGATGATCGATAGCAGCGTCGACTTGCCGCAGCCCGATGGGCCGGACATCGCGACATACTCACCTTTGTTGACCATGAGGTGCACGCCCGACAGCGCGTGAGTTTCGATCTCGTCGGTGTAGAAGACCTTGGTCAATTCCGTGATTTGGATAAGCGGTTGGCCATTGTCTGACATGAAACGTTTGCCTCGTTTTCTTAAGATTTTTGCCGCTCAGTCTTGCAGCCGAATCCGGTCCGTGTTGTCCCAGCGCGACATGTCGGAGAGTACGACCGTGTCGCCTTCGTGCAGCCCATCCTGAATTTGGATCGAATTTACCGACGCCCTCCCGACCTTCACCGGCACGCGCACTGCATCGTGGCCGTTGGGATCGAGTTTGAACAGAGAAATCGTGCTGTTCTCCTGACCGAATGCCGGACGCCCAACATACAGAACGTTGTCCAGCTTTTCCAGATCGATGGTGCCGTCGACGCTCAGGTTCGGGCTGGCGCCTCGCGGCAACTCGCCTGTTAGTTTGACGTCGACGGTCACCGTTCCGTTTTGTACAGCCGGATCCACCCGCATAACACTGCCCGAGATCAGACCGTTATGTGTATCGACCGACACCGATTCCCCGATCTGGACGTCCCGCGCCTGGGTTTCCGCGACTTTCAGTTCGGCCATGAGGTGATTTGGCTGAACGACCTTGGCAAGCATCGTTCCCGGAGCGACGTGCTCTCCAACATGCAGGGGCATTTCCACCAGGACACCATCGATTTTCGCGCGTACTTTCAGCGCATCGAGTTGCTGCTGCTTCAACTCGGCCAGCGCTCGCATTTGATCCACTTTCGCCTGCTGTTCGGCTAATTGGGCATCGATCGCCTTCTGATTGCTGGCCAGCCGCTGGTCTTCCAAATCATTGCGGATGGTGAATTCGTCCGCCTTGCCCTTGGAATTCTTGTACGCCATGCCGGAGATCACGCCCAGTTCGTACAATGCCTTGTCGGTGTCGGATTGCATCTTGGCCTGCGCATAGTCGGCCTTGACCGTGGCCGCGCCCGCCTTCTGGTTCATCAGGTCGCTCTCCAGCTTCATGCGCTGGCTCTGGAACTCGGCCTCGGCGGCCTTCCATTGCAGGTGCGCGTCCACCGCCGCCTGCTCCACCTGCGAATTACTCATCTCCAGAATGACCGTGTCCGGTTTCACGACCGTTCCAGGCAATACGCGAATGCGGACTACGGTCGCTTCGGTTTCCGCGGGAATTTGCAGCACGGATTCTTGTGAGGGGACCAAGGTGCCAATGCCGCGCACCTGGCGCAGCATCGATCCGCGCTTCACCGTGTCGGTCCACACGGTCCCGCGTTCCACACTCGGGGCGGCGGGCTTTAACCGGTACACGAAAGCGCTGACCGCGACAACAGCGACGACTATGACTGCCACCATAATGATCTGACGGCGGCGTTTGCGTTCCTTAAACTCTGGTCGGGCGATATCCATCGAACAGAAGAAGGGCAACTGGTCGGCCAATCCGGTAAACAGGCAAGTGATTGAAACAAAATGCCCTCTCGCTCAGAACACGATCGTTCGCAGCGCCGCGATGTTCGGCAGGGGATTTAGCTGTCCACTCCCGGACACTAATCGGGTTGTGTAGGGGCGGACGCAGTCGTCCGCCCCGCGAGCGCAAGCGAGCGTAGGAGTCTCCACAGCAAGCGTCGCCGTACTCCATCAAATTCGGTAACATAGAACTTCGTCACCGTGGAGACTCCTCTAATGCAGCGTCGCGAAGTCCTTCGCCTGCTCGCCACCGGAACTGCCCTGCAACTTGCTCCCAGCAAGTGGCTGGTTTTTGCCCGCGAGGCGCGCTCCTTACTTGCGGAAACCCAGTTTCGGCGCACTCTGAACCCACACGACGACGCTACCCTGAAAGCCTTGGCCGATATGATCATCCCCCGCACCGATACTCCAGCAGCAAGCGAGGCCGGAGTGAGCGAATTCGTGGACCTCGTCCTGACGGAGTGGTACGAGCCCTCCGAACGCGCACACTTTCTGGATGGACTGGCTAGCGTCGATTCTCAATCGCGAACTTTATTCCAAAAGAATTTCATCGACTGCTCGACGGAACAAAAAGGGAAATTGCTCACTGAACTCGGCGCGAAAATGGTGGAGGGCGCTGTGCCCGGCAGCCGGCGCCGGTCCGTCCAACGCCCCGCTCCGCCAAAGGCGAACTTCTATGCCGACTTTCGCCGCCTTGCTCTGACCGCCTATTACACCTCTGAGGCCGGGGCCACCCAGGCATTGCATTACGAAGTCATACCGGAGCAATACCAGGGCTGCAACATCTCGCCGGCCAAGGAGCCGAAGCAGCCGTGAGCGATGAATCTACTTACGACGCCATCGTTGTCGGCTCCGGCATCACGGGAGGCTGGGCAGCGAAGGAGTTGACCGAAAAGGGACTGAAAACGCTGGTCCTTGAAGCCGGTCGTCCCATCGTGCCGGAAGAAGACTACGTGGAGCACGTTCCCAGTTGGGACATGAAATTCCGCGGCATGGGAGACCGCCGCCGCTTGCGCGAAGATCAACCCATCCAGAGCACTTGCTATGCCTGCGATGAGTGGTCGTCAAAGTTCTTCGTAAGCGACACAGAGCATCCTTATACCACCGCGCCCGGCAAGCCCTTCCGCTGGATTCGCGGGCGCCAGGTCGGTGGCCGGTCGATCAGCGATCTCGACTTCGAAGCCAACCTGCGCGACGGCATCGCTATCGATTGGCCGATCCGCTATGCCGACATCGCGCCCTGGTACGACTACGTGGAGGATTTCGTAGGAATCTCAGGCGAGGCGCTGGGCCTTCCGCAATTGCCCGACAGCCACTTCCTTCCGCCGATGGAACTGAATTGCGCGGAGAAGTTTGTGCGCGGCGAACTCGGCAAGCATTTCAACGGCGAGCGCGTGCTCACCATCGGCCGGTCCGCCATCCTTACCCAGGCTCACAAAGGACGTGCCGCTTGCCACTACTGCGGCCCCTGTGAACGCGGATGCATCACGCTCTCTTATTTCAACAGCATCAACGCGACCCTTCCGGCGGCCGCCAAGACCGGACGCATGACCTTGCGTCCGTTCAGCGTGGTTCACAGCGTCATTTTCGATTCCGCAACTCGCAAAGCTACCGGCGTGCGCGTGCTGGATTCGCGAGATCGCAAGCCACTTGAGTTTCGCGCCAAGGTCATTTTTCTCTGTGCCTCCACCCTGGAATCGGTTCGTCTTCTCTTCAACTCATCCACCAGCGAGTTCCCGAATGGCCTGGCAAACTCCAGCGGCGAACTCGGCCACAACCTGATGGACCATGTAAAGACCGGCGGAGCTGACGCTACCCTCCCCGGCATGGAAGATCGCCATATCATCGGCCGGCGTCCCAACGGCATTTATGTGCCGCGTTTCCGCAACGTGAAGACCAGGCACCCAGACTTCTTGCGCGGTTACGGATTTCAGGGGCAGGGTTTCCGCGAAGGTTGGGCCCGCGGAATCGGGCAGGTTGGCTTCGGCCCCGAATTCAAAAAGTCCCTGAGCCAGCCCGGCCCATGGCAATTCAGCTTCTACGGCTATGGCGAATGCCTGCCCAATCACAACAACTTCGTCGAACTCGACAAGGAAAAGCGCGACGCCTGGGGCATTCCAGTGCTTAAAATTCATTCCTCATGGGGAGAAAACGAGCTGGCCCTCCGTCGTGATATGGCCGTCGCCGCCGCGGAAATGCTGGCCGCGGTTGGCGCCCGTGATATCCAGCCCTATGCCGAGAACGAGCCGCCGGGATTCGCCATCCACGAGATGGGTACTGCTCGCATGGGACGCGATCCTAAAACGTCCGTGCTCAATGGCTTCAATCAGTCGCACGACGTAAAGAATCTGTTCATCACCGATGGCGGCGCCATGGCATCTTCTGCCTGCGTGAATCCGTCACTTACGTACATGGCGCTGACCGCGCGCGCCTGTGATTATGCCGTCCAGCAAATGAAGCGAGGTGAACTGTAATGACCAGTCGCCGGGAATTTCTGAAATCCTCATCTGCCGCGATGGCGGCGGTTGCCTGTACCCCGCTCCTGTTCGCGAAGGCTCCCGCCGCTCGCATCCCAATTGCATTTTCGACGCTCGGCTGTCCAGCCTGGGATTGGAAGAAGATATTGGAATTCGCGAGCCAGCACGGATTCTCCGCCATCGAGTTGCGCGGGCTGCAGGGCAACATGGACCTGCCCTCGAACCCGATTTTCTCCCCAGATCGCATCGATCAAACTAAAAGCGACATCGCCGCCGCGAAGCTGAAGATCGCCTGCGTGAGTAGCTCCGCCAATCTGTACTGGGATGATCCTGAAAAACGTGCGAAGGATTTGTCCGATGCTCGCCGCTTCATCGACCTCGCCTCAAGCCTGGGAGCGCCTTACGTACGCGTGTTTGGCGGCAAAGCGCCGGACGACAAAGCTCCTGCTCCCGACGATGCAACCAAAAAACGTGTAGCCGCAGGACTCCGCGAACTGGGCGAGTATGCCGGACCACGCAAGGTGACCGTCATTCTCGAATCGCACGACCACTTCACTTCGTCGGCCACTTTGAGAGATGTTATGCACGCAGCCGATTCGCCCCATGTCGGCCTGCTCTGGGATGCGCATCACACTTTTGCCAGCTCCCATGAAGATCCGGAATTTACCGTAAAGCAACTCGGGCAATGGATTCGCCACACCCACCTGAAGGACTCAGTCGGTGAAGGCGAAGATCGAAAGTATGTATTAACCGGACGTGGAACGGTCCCAATCGCGCGTCAGATCAAAGCCCTGCAGAGCATCGGTTATAAGGGCTTCTATTGTTTCGAATGGGAAAAAGTCTGGCACCCAGACCTGCAGGATCCAGAAATCGCCATAGCTGACTACGCAAAAGTAGTAGGCCAATGCCTAGGGGATGCGAAAGCGTGTGGGCTCTAGTTATGCTCGCGTAGGGACAGCCCCTTGGGCTGTCCAGGTTCTTGCGGACTCTACGACAAGGTAAGCTCAGCCGCCCCCGCCTGTCCGGCCGGGCGAAGCCCCGCAGCCTGCGGCCGCTCATCCGAAAACGTCTCGGTCTTCCCATCCCAATAAATCTTCTTCCCCGACCAGTAAGCCTCCGTCGCCATCATGCAAGCCACAGAAT
>QHVR01000057.1 GCA_003223595.1 Acidobacteriota bacterium | reverse complement strand
GCATGACCAGTGGGGACGCGCTCTTGCCTGGTCGCTGGGCCTGCATATCGGGATTACCCTCTTTCTGTTCGGCTACTCCGCATTCTTCTATCGTACGAGTGGGGACACTTGGGGCGCCGGAGGCGGCGGAGAAGCGATCGGCGCCACGCTCGTGAGTTCGGTTCCTCTCCCTGTGCCGCCTTCGCCAACCCAGAACGTGCTGGCGAACGAGTCCAAGGGCGTCACGCAATCGCAGCCCAAGATTGAAGAGAAGCCTGAACCTGAAGCCATCGACATCCAGGGCAAGAACGCCAAGATTAAGCCGAAAAAGAAGCAGGAAACCGTCACCAAGAAGGCCACGCCGCAGCCTGAGCCAGAGCCCGAAAATAACCAGGTTGCGTTCGGTGAGGGCGGCCCCGTGAGTGGTCCCTACGGTACTTTCAATGCGGCCGGGGCGAAGGGCGGGTTTGGCTTCACCGGGGGCGGGGGCGATTTCGGAAATCGGTTCGCCTGGTACGTGCAAGGCGTGCAGCGCGTGGTCTCGCAGAACTGGCTCAAATACGAAATCGATCCGCGCATCAGCAGCGCCAACCGCGTCTACATCACCTTCGATATCGCGCGCGACGGACATCCCGGTAATGTGCGCATCGAGCAATCGAGCGGCGTACCCTCGCTCGACATTTCAGCAGTTCGCGCCCTTCAGCGCATTGATACCTTCGGAGCTTTGCCTCCCGATTACTCCGGCAGCAAGGTCTCCGTCGAGTTCTGGTTCGATTACAAGAAGTAGGGCTGTGTACCTCTGTCCCGTAATTCCTGTGGTACACCGGTGTCTCAACGAACCACAACGAGTGCAAAATGGGGAATCACCCGAATGAGTAGCTTTAAAACAACGGAGAAAATGTTGCGAATCCCTTCATATCCAACTAGGATGATGCCATACAGACAATTGTGTATTTTTAAACGGATGGACGAGTCCGCCAGATCACAGTCCCGGCAGCGTCGAAGCACGCAGAGATCCCTCGTATATTCCTTTGCTCTGATTTTGGCTTGTTGCTTTTCTAGCACCAGCTTGCGAGCGCAGGACTGGGTGAAAACCGGCACCGCCTTGGGCGTCGAGAAAGTTCGTCTGGCGGTATCCGACTTCAAACCCGCCACTGCGGATGCCCAAAACACTGCGCTGCTGAAGACCTTCAACGACACTCTGTGGAATGACCTCGATGTCTCCGGCGTGGTGGAACTCGTCTCTAAGAGTTTTTATCCGCTGCAAGTACCGGCGCAGCCGGCTGAGGTGAACTTCATCGCATGGAATTCACCTCCGCCGAATGCAGCCATGCTGGCATTCGGCAATCTGGGTGTGGCCGGCGGGAAGCTCACTGTTCAAGGTTGGCTGTACGACGTCAAGAATATCCAATCGCCGCAGGTATTGGGCAAGCAGTACAACGACACTGCGACCGACGCCGCTGCTCGCATGATGGCGCACAAATTCGCCGACGAGATTATTTATCGCCTGGGCGGTGGCATTCAGGGGATCGCCGAGACGCAGATCTACTTCGTCAGCGACCGCACCGGCCACAAAGAAATATGGGCGATGGACTACGACGGTTCCAACCAGCACCAGATCACTCGTCTGGGTTCCATTGCCCTCTCGCCCCGCATTTCTCCCGACGGAACGCGCCTGGCCTTTAGCGCGCTCACCAAGAGTGGCTGGGAGATCATGATGTACTCCCTCGAACTGAACCGCATGATCAGCTTCCCGCACATGACCGGCACCAATCTTTCCCCGGCGTGGTCAGGGGATGGCACCAAGCTCGCGTTTTCGTCATCCCGCAGCGGAGAGCCCGAGATCTACGTCTCCGACGCCTCTGGTGCCAATCCCCATCGCATGACCGCCGATAAAGGGCCGGATGTGTCTCCAGTTTGGAATCGCAAGACTAACGCCCAGATCGCCTTCGTCAGCGGCCGCACGGGCCTGCCGCAGATCTGGACCATGGAGGCCGACGGCACCAACCAGCAGCGCATGACCGATCAAGGCTATGCTGTTTCACCGAACTGGCTGCCCAGCGGGCAGTTCCTGGCTTTCGCCTGGGTCCGCAAGTATGGCCCCGGAGAGCCCGGCTCCTCTGACATCTACCTCATGGACATCGCCAGCAAGCAGTGGGTGCAGTTGACGCACGATGGCGGTCGCAACGATTTCCCCTCGTGGTCACCGGATGGCCGTCACATCGTCTTCCAATCAAACCGCTCGGGAACGCTGCAAATCTGGTCCATGCTGGCGGATGGCACAAAAGTTCAGCAATTAACTTTTACCGGACGCAACTCGCAACCCAATTGGAGTTTTAAGTAAATCGCAATAAATACTTCGTCTGATTCCCAGTTTTTTGGGATCGCGGGAGGAATAAAAAGTGAAGCACATAAATTTGAAGTGGTTTTACTTGGTTCTTGCCCTAAGCGCGCTATTGACATTGGGCGCCTGTGGAAAGAAAGCAACTCCGCCGCCGCCACCGCCTCCACCAGCGCCGACAGCGCCGACAGCTTCGATCTCGGTGAATCCGAGCACGATTCAGGCTGGCCAATCTGCGTCGCTCACGTGGCAGACCAGCGATGCGACGGATGTTTCGATTGACGGGATCGGCGCAGTGCAGCCCAATGGGTCGCAGAGCGTGTCGCCGTCCGAATCCACCACTTACCACCTGGCAGCGAAAGGTTCAGGCGGCACTCAGGAGGCCACGGCGCGGCTCACTGTGACCCCGGCTTCGGCGCCTCCGCCGCCACCCACGACCAATGTCACTGACGAACAGTTGTTCAGTCAGAACGTGAAGGACGTCTATTTCGACTACGACAAGGCGGACGTTCGGGGTGATCAGCAGTCTTCCGTACAGGCGGACGCGCAGTTCTTCGGCCAGCATTCGAATATGAACTTCACGGTCGAAGGCCACTGCGACGAGCGGGGCTCGACCGAATACAACCTGGCGTTGGGTGATCAGCGCGCCAGTGCCGTGAAGAGCGCTTTGACTGCAGCCGGCGTCAATGCCAGCCGCATCAAGACGATCAGCTATGGCAAAGAAAAGCCGTTCTGCACAGAAAGCAACGAAGCCTGCTGGCAGCAGAACCGCCGTGGTCACCTCGTGTACCAGAAGTAAAGAACGAGCCTCGTCGGGGCGGACCCATTGGTCCGCCCCGCGAAGTGAAACGAGCGGAGGAGGGCGATTTGGAAGCTCAAGCGGTTGCCCTTCCGAGGTTGAATATTCCGGTTCCGGTGCAGTCTTACTGCGCGGAATCGCGCCACTCTGTGGGACAATCAAAGCATCTAAGTATTCAGGGATTTCCTATGAAACCACATCGTATCTCCGCGTTTTTCGCGCTGCTGTCGATCCTCTGGTTAACCGCCGCTCCCGCCTGGGGTGTCAACAAGGAGATGGTCCAGCTGCAGACCCAGGTCCAGCAACTGCAGGAGCAAATGACTGCCATGCAGCGCAGCTTCGACGAGCGCATGGGCGTTATGCGGAACCTGGTTGAGCAGGACACCGATGCGGTCAATAAAGTCGCCAATGCGCTGAACTCGCTCCAGACCACGCTGCAAAAGCAGCAGTCCGAGGGCGGAAACAAAGTCGACCAGCTCTCTGGCCAGATCCAGGCGTTGAACGACACAATGGACGAGATCAAAGTCCGCCTGGCGAAGGTGACCAAGCAGCTTGAGGACATGCAGGCGTCGCAGCAGAGTATCCAGGCGCAACAGGCCCAGTCGCAAGCCCAGCAGCAGGCGCTGAAAGATGCTCCGCCGCCCGATGTGCTCTATAACAACGCTGTCCGCGATTACACCGGCGGCAAGAATGATCTCGCATCGCAGGAATTCACGGAATACCTGAAGTTTTATCCCAATACCGACCTCGCCGGAAACTGCTATTTCTACCTGGGCGAAATTCAGTTCCGGGCGGCGAACTATCAGCAGGCGGTCCAGAGCTACGACCAGGTCCTGCAGAATTTTCCCAGCGGGAATAAAGCTGCTTCTGCGCAGCTGAAAAAGGGATTCGCCCTCATCGAACTCGGCAAGCAGGATGACGGCGTGGCCGAGTTGCGACACGTGGTTCAGCGCTACCCGCATTCGCCCGAAGCGCTGCAGGCGCGCGAGAGAATGCGCAAGCTTGGAGTCTCTAGCACCAGGGGCTAGACGCGGTTGTGGCTGCGTTTGGGAGTCTTGTGTTTTGTCGCCTTGTGGGCCTTATGTTTGTGAACCTTGGGATGCTTCACGCTCGTGAGCGTCGCGTGCGAGGTGTCCGCCAGCATGAAACCGCTCAGTAGAAAGCACATCGCGAGCATCAAAATCAACGTTTTCATATACCCTCTTTCACTGGGACACCGCTTCGGAAAATACTATTCTAATCAACAACGCCGAAGCATAAACTGGCTGTCATGGATCACAAAAACTTCGATCAGGATTCGGCGAAGGGTGCTACTGAAACAGAAGATCACAAGATTCCCGGAAACGCCGCTTTGCAGGGCCAGTTAGGCCATCGCGACCAGGACCCCAGGGTGAAGGGCAGAGATACGGACTTCCCGGAACCAGGGGAGAACCCCGAACATACCGGCGAGCCAGAGCGCAAGAGCGCGTAATCGAACTGAGCCCTGACGCCTGCGCCCTATCCCCTGCTGTTGCTACCGCAGTTCTTCCATGCAAGCATCCAGCACGTCCTTGCCCGGACGGGTCACAGAATCGGGCAGCGTGGCCAGCGGCTGATCCACGACATTCAACATATCGAGGAAGTTCGGTGCTTCAGGATTAACGTAGAAGACGCCAGTCAGCACCTCGCCTTTATCGTGCGCCTCAGTTAATCGAGTCATCGCCCGAATCTTGTCGGTGGGATCGTAATCCTCTTCCAGCTTGCGCAGATGCAGCCGTGATCCGTCATGCATGGTAACGGCAACCGTTGAACCCGGATCGTACTCAACGTTTATGTCTTCAAAATGCGGGACGAAGCTGACATCCTGCAGAGTCTCTTCATGCTCCTTCACGTACTTGTAGGACTTCGTCGAGCCTTCGTGATCGTTGAAGGTCACGCAAGGAGAAACCACGTCGAGCATGACCGTCCCCTTGTGCGCGATTGCCGCCTTCAGCATGGCGCTGAGTTGCTTTTTATCTCCGGAGAACGAGCGCCCCACCAGCGTTGCCCCCAGTTGGATCGCCAGTGCACAGGTGTCAATCGGAGGCAGATCGTTGACCACGCCAGTCTTCAGCTTCGAGCCCAGATCAGCCGTAGCAGAGAACTGCCCCTTCGTCAGCCCGTACACTCCGTTATCTTCGATGATGTAAATGATCGGCAGATTGCGCCGCATCAGGTGTACGAATTGCCCAATGCCAATCGAAGCCGTGTCGCCATCGCCGCTCACGCCAATGCACACCAGCTTGCGGTTGGCCAGCAGCGCACCTGTGGCCACCGAGGGCATGCGCCCATGCACGGCATTGAAGCTGTGCGAACGGCTCAGGAAGTACGCTGGAGTCTTGGACGAGCACCCGATGCCGCTCGGCTTGATCACAAATTCCGGCTCCACGCCCATCTCAAACATGGCTTCGACAATGCGTTCGGAAATCGCGTTGTGCCCGCATCCGGCGCAGAGCGTGGTCTTTCCGCCCTTGTACTCGACCACCGTCAGTCCAATGCGGTTAGTCTTCGGGCCAGGTGCAGTGGTTCCGGGTTCCACGGTAGTGGACGACATCTATTTACCCTCCATGCTGGTCAGTTCGTCAGTGATGGACCGCGCGTCCAGCGGCAGCCCGGTAATATGCGCGATGCTGCGCAGCCGCGTAATCAGTTCCGGTTTCAAATCGAGCTTGAGCAGGCTGAGCATCTGCGCGTCACGATTCTGCTCCACAACGTAAATGCGCTCATGCTGCTCAATGAACGCGTGCACTTCGCGCGTGAACGGATATGCGCGCAGCCGCAGGTAATCGGTTTCGACCTGGTATTCGTCGCGGAGCTGATCGCGGCTTTCGGTGATTGCCCAATGCGAGGTGCCGTAAGCAATAATTCCGATCTTCGCGTTATTGCCTTTGGTGACTTCCGGCCGGGGAACGAACGAGCGCGCCGTCTCAAATTTCCGGTTCAGCCGCTCCATGTTGTTCTCGAAGTCGTCCGCGCGTTCGCTGTACAGCGCCTTCTCATTGTGTCCGCTGCCGCGCGCGAAGTACGCAGCCGCCGGATGCGGTGTCCCGGGCAGCGTGCGGTACCCGATGCCGTCGCCGTCTACGTCCTTGTATCGAGCAAATCCGCCCAGCTTGTCGAGATCTTCTTTGCTCAGAACCTTTCCGCGCTGGATCGGAGTCGTCGGGTATTGGAACGGATCCGACATCCAGTTGTTCATTCCCAGATCCAGATCCGACATGACGAATACCAGCGTCTGAAACTGCTCCGCCAAATTGAAGGCGTCAGTCGCCATCGCGAAGCACTCTTCCACCGAAGCGGGAATGAGCATGATGTGTTTAGTGTCCCCATGCGATAGAACCGCGGTCGAAAGAATGTCGCCCTGCGAAGTCCGCGTCGGCAGGCCGGTGGAAGGCCCGACCCGCTGAATGTCCCAGATCACGCCCGGAACCTCAACGTAATATGCGAG
>QHVR01000715.1 GCA_003223595.1 Acidobacteriota bacterium | reverse complement strand
CTACCTGGGTCCGTGTGTAAGTGATAATCCCGAAGACGCTCGGAGCCTGATCTCCGCCAGGGTGAAAAAATCTCTGAGCAGCTGGTACTGGGACCTGTTTCCCAGTAACCAGCATGCGGCCGCTATCGCGCGCGATTTAGGATTCACTCCACAACGGCATCTCCTGCGCATGGCGCGCGGCAAGGAACTGCGTGAGAACCGCGACGGGATCTATGCCATCGCTGGTTTTGAGCTCGGTTGAACATGCACATTCAGACAGAACCAGAACTGGAAGATTTGCTCTCGCGGCCCGACGACGCGACCGCCGACGCTATGGCGTCGCTCGAAGGCGATTTGCTCATACTTGGCGCAGGCGGCAAGATGGGCCCCAGCCTGGCTCGATTGGCTCACAGATCATGCGAACGCGCGGGCATCAGGAAACGCATTGTCGCCGTTGCCCGATTCACGAATTCCAGTTTGGCGGCCGACCTGTCCGCGGCTGGCATCGAGACGATCACCTGCGACCTTCTCGATCGAGAGTCGCTGTCAGGCTTGCCCGACATCCCAAATGTCGTCTTTATGGCGGCAAGAAAATTCGGGACCTCCGGGGAAGCGCACCTGACCTGGGCGATGAACACGTATCTTCCCGGACTCGTCGCCGAGCGTTATCGAGATTCTCGAATCGTTGCTTTTTCTACGGGCAATGTGTACCCGCTCCGTTCGGAAGGCGGTGCAACGGAGACCACGCCGGTTGATCCGGTCGGTGAGTACGCGCAATCCGCACTGGGCCGCGAGCGCATGTTTGAGTACGCATCGGCCAGATGGGGTACCCGTGTCGTGCTGTTGCGTCTGAATTACGCTGTCGAGTTGCGCTACGGAGTACTGGTGGACATCGGACTGGCGGTATTCGAACGCCGTCCCATAGACTTGGCGATGCCCAAGGTCAACGTAATTTGGCAAGGCGAAGCCAATGCCTGGTGCTTGCGCTCCTTCCACTTTTGTCAGGCCCCTCCATTCGTGCTGAATATCACCGGGAGTGAAACGCTTGCGGTGCGCGAAGTTGCCCTCGAGTTTGGCCGGCATTTCGGTATTGAGCCAACCTTTGTCTCCGAAACTGAAGGTGCGAGCGCGCTGCTCAGCGACGCGAGCAAAGCACGAGAACTCTTTGGCGATCCCAAGATTAGTCCTCAAGAGATGATTTCTGGGATTGCAAACTGGATTGAGAAGGGCGGGGCACTCCTGAACAAGCCAACGTATTTTCAAGCACGGGACGGAAGATTCTAATGCGATTGCGCGAACAACTTCATTCGGGACTGGTCATTCCCGCTCATCCTCTCGCATTAAATTCCCGACGGCAACTGGATGAACGGCGGCAACGTGCGCTCACCCGTTACTATTTGGCCGCCGGCGCAGGCGGAGTCGCAATCGGAGTTCACACTACTCAATTCGCGATCCGAAAAGTAGGACTGCTCGAGCCCGTGCTGGCTTTGGGCGCCGAAGAGTGTCGTGATCCAAAGGTAGTGAAGATCGCGGGAGTATGTGGCCACCGCAAGCAGGCCGTGGCAGAAGCAGAGCTTGCCGCAAAATTGCATTATCACGCCGTACTGCTAAGTCTCGCCGATCTCAAGGACGAGAGCACTCCGCAACTTCTGGACCATACGCGGGCCATCGCCTCGA
>QHVR01000056.1 GCA_003223595.1 Acidobacteriota bacterium | reverse complement strand
TCTACACTCATGGGGATCCGTCCGTAGGAGCATTCCCATTCCATGGTGTGGCCGATCGAACGCTGACGTTGAATGAGGATTTCGACGACATGGGCCGCCTGATTCAGAATATGGGAACCTTTGCCCAGAACGGGCTCAACAACCAGGGTCTGCCGACCTGGGGACAGCCGTACATGGCGCCCAGCACGGAGAATCCGTCTGCGGGAGCCACGGAGGTGTGGCAGATCATGAACCTCACCGGGGACACGCACCCCATTCACTTCCATCTTGTGAATGTGCAACTGATTCAGCGGCAACCGTTCACAGGTGATCCGAGCGGGTGGGCCTATAGCGGATCGCCGATTCCACCCGAACCGAACGAACTTGGGTGGAAGGAAACAGTCCGCATGAACCCGGGAGAGATCACGACGGTGATCATGAAGTTCGATCTGCCGGAACTTCCCACGGCGGCCATGCGCGATGCAGTCAGTCCAAGGACAGGCGGACGCGAATACGTGTGGCACTGCCACATACTCGAACACGAAGAGCACGACATGATGCGCCCCCTGATTGTGCGCTAGACGCATTGCACTGGAAATTCCCGGCCCGTAAAGAGTCGGGGATTTCCAGAGTTTCGGAGGTCTGAACGAATACAAATCATTAAAGCGCGCGGCTCTCGCTGGCGTAGGGTCGAGTCAGAAGTTGTGTACGGGATTAGGAGATTGCCGTGTCCTACAGACGGTATTTCTGTATAGCACTTGAATACCTGAAGCTCCATAGTCCGGATTGCGAGCATTGTTCCGTGCAAGATTGTGTGGGCGTAGCCATGCGTCGGCTTAAGGAATTAAACGAGCACGCGCAACGAATGTGTCAGCAGAAATCACAAAGAAGAGCGAATAATACCAACGACGACGCAGCATGATTGGCGCGGCCTCGACACCGGTATCCCAGCACTTACACTAATTCCTCCACGCTTGCCACCAGTTTGATGGCGGCCTGCTGCGTTCCCAGCGAGGGATGAACCGCCTTCAGCCGCACCGTACCCGCGGTTTGCTGCGCCCGAATCCAGATTGCACCCGTCCCGCCCACCAGGGAAAAGGGATTGTCTCCGACAATCTCCGCTGGTCCTTCCAGTTGCAGCTTGATGGCATCATTGGCAAAGGGCTGGACATTGCCAAACTCATCCGTGACCCGTAACACCACGCGAGTTGAATCAGCGCCGTCGGCCATCAACTCGGCGTCATCCGGAAGAAGCAGAAACCTCGTATCCACTCCCCTTCCGGACAGGCGCTTCGTAATAGCCAGCTTGCCTTGGATGTAGCCTTCGATCCGCAAGTCTCCCCATTTGTGAAACAACTCGCCCAACTCAAAAACGAAGGGTGCGTATTTCAAGTGGGCAAACTGCTTTCGATCTGGATCGACATCCGCCACCAGCTTGTCATCGATGTAGAACTTCAGATGCTCACAGTTGGAGCACACCACAGCCTTCGAAAATCCGATCGATGCGTCCCCTCGGGCCCAGTGAAACGCGGGCTCGAGCACAACCTCTTCCGCAGGATCGCACTGTGACTTATAGAACCCCGCGGCTGGCTTCGGTTCGCGGAAGATGTCCGTCACCCCGTGGTAGCAAATGCGGTCTCCGGAGCCGAAGTTGCCGTGCGTGTTGTAATCGAAGGCGCACCAGCCGATGCCTCCCGCGTATTGCGGATTCGACGCAAGCTGGTCATGAACCCGCGCATGGCGAATCGTGTGCTCCATCAGCCTTTCGACCTGGTCAATGGTTTTCGTCGGATAGGTGTGCCCCACAAACTCTGTATTCAGGTATCGCGGATGATTCGGCGGCTTCAGCGGCCATCCAAAGTCGTTCATGGTGAAAACGTCTTCCAGAAATTCCGATTCCTGGAAATACCGGATGCCCCCAGTCTGCCGCGTGGGATCAACTTGATGCGCCAGCGCGTTCGTCCGCGTATAGAAATCGTGATTGTCGCGGGATTCATTGATACGCACGCCCCACAGAATGACGGAGGGATGGTTCCAGTCGCGCCGGATCATTCGCCCCACATTGTCCACCGAGATGTCCTGCCAGGCGGCATCGCCGATGTGCTGCCAGCCGGGAATCTCTTCCAGCACCAGCAATCCGATCTCATCGCAGGCATCCAGAAAGTGCCGTGATTGCGGATAGTGCGACGTGCGCACGATATTGCACTTGAGTTTGTTGCGCAGGATTTCTGCATCCCGGCGCTGTGCGCGTCCGGGCATCGCCTGCCCGACCCACGGGAAAGTCTGGTGCCGATCCAGCCCACGCAGCTTGATGACTTTGCCGTTCAATTCGAAACCGTGATCGGTGAATTGAGCCTCGCGGAACCCGAACCGGCGCGAATCTTCGTCCGTGACCTCATTTCCGTGACGCAGGCGCACACGAGCGGTATATAGCTTTGGCTTTTCCAGGTCCCATAAGCTGATTCCCTTCAGCCCATCCAGTCGCACGGAGTGCGCGGTTGGTTCTGCGGCGGCGGCCGCGGCCGGCAACGACTGAGAAGCCTTAGCGAGCACCCGTTCGCCATCCAATAATTCGACATCCAGCGTTGCTCCTGCTTTCGAAGCCTCCCCATGCTGGATGAAGCACACAACTTCGGCTCCGGGATTGGGCGTGAGTACGTCCTTAGTACGGACGACCATATTCTCGATGAACGTGGCAGGCACGACGCGCAACCAAACTTCGCGGTAGATTCCCCCGAAAGTCAGGTAATCAATCTCGTATCCGAACGGGGGAATGTCGGGACGCTCGCTGGAATCCACATCAACTGCGAGTACGTTCTCTCCCTCAAAGTCGATGTGCGGAGTCAGATCAAACGAAAATGGCGTGTATCCGCCCTTGTATTCTCCTAACCGCGTTCCATTGATCCACACCGTGGATGCCGTCATCACGCCTTCGAAATCCACGAACACCCGCTTGCCTCGAACCTCGGCCGGAACTTTGAACCGGCGGCGGTACAGCGAGACGAACTCATACGTCTTCTCGTCGAAGCCATGCCAGGGCAGCGGAATATTGGTGTGCGGAATCACCACCGCATCGAACTTGGAATCATCGAAGTTCTTCTCATGTCCGCCCTCCACAACACTCCGGCTATAACGCCATTTCCGATTCATGGGCAGGACGAGGCGTCCGCCAGAACTGGAATCGGATTGCTTGCCATCTTTCGCAACTGCGTAGGGTGTCAGAGCAGCTCCAGCGAGGATGGTGCCGGATTGTTGCAAGAACGTGCGTCGATCCATTATCTATGCCCCCTCAGGTTATTGCTGAACGGAAAACAGAACTCTCGCCGGCGCGCTCACGACATCCAGCCCAGCACTTGCTGGAGATCAGTGGCAGACCGCGACTCAGTGCCTCGCGCAATCGATGGTCCAATCGCCAGAGCCTGGCTGTGTCCTTCAAACCAAACCAGGAATGAGGAGTGCTCGGCGCCCGCCAGCCTCTGCTGGTTCAGCCAGTTGTAATAAGCGGCGAAATCGCCATCCACCAAAGACCCGATCACGTCCACTTCCGCCGGAGCTTTGGCCGATGCCGAAAGCAGTTCGTTCATAGACTTTTGCCTTTGGCGGGGCGCAAATCGCACCAGCATCGTCAGCGGTTGGGCGCGCCGCAAAGCTTCCCGCGCCGCCCACTGCGCGAATACAGTGCTGAAGATTTGCGTTCCGGAGCCCTCGGTCAGAACACTGACCTCGAACCGCTGCAGCACTTCGTCTCCGGACTGCCGCCCCATTCCCAGATCCCCGGGCCGGAGTTGCGCGAGAAAACTGCGCAGAGCTTCCGGGCCCATCCCAGGCTGCTCAATCTGCTCCTGCATTTTTCGCAGCAGCTCCGCGCGTGTCGCGGCCAACCCTTCGTACGAACCGCAAGTGAGCCCCGGGTCGCATGCAACGGCCTCGCCGCCATCGATGTACCAATGCCCGTAAGGAAGAGGATGGGCCTTGGCGCGAGCGGTCACCCCATCCAGCAACTGCCGCAATCCATTCTCCGGCTTAATGCCGGTGAAATAGGCTCCGTGCGGCCGTAGTTTTCGGAACAATGGTTCGTTGTAAGACGTGACGCCCTGGCCGATTACGCTGATCCCCAGTCGTGGAATCGGCGGCGGCTCCGGCGGTACCGCCGCTCGAAGCCGGTCAGCATAATCGTTCGAAGCCTTGCGAAACGCATCCAGCTGATGCGTGCTCCACAAGTGAGCGGACAAGCGTTCCACAAATTGCCCCGGCTGCTTCACCCAATCAAACTCCTCGAGTTGGCGCGAAAGCCGGATTTCTGAGAAGTCCCGGAAACACTCTTTCAACTGAACCTGAGATAGTGAATCGAGGTAAGCGAGTTCCCTCTCGCGCGCTTTTCTCTCCACGGGAAATTTGAAATCGAAGCTGATCAACTCCCGCAGCAAGCCGGGAACAAAACTTAAAGGCAGCTGCCGTAATGTCGCAAGATGCGCTGTGACGACCTTGCGCGCCTCCGCCGCGTATCCGGCAAACATTTCCGATTTGAGATCGCTGGGTAGCATGAGAGCTACACGACTTCATCTATCGGCTTGCCCTGCGCAAGGGAAGCATGAAAGCCAAGAATTGCTCCCAGCGTCGGCACCAGATCCCTGGAATCCACCGCCCGGTCGAACACTACATTCTCCCGAATACCGGGACCGCTTGCCAGCATCCACGTGGTGCGCGAGAGGACGTCGCCCGTACGATGATGCTGGAAACCGTTCCCACCCGCATCTTCGTCGGAATCGCGGCCAAAATCCGGCAATACAAATAAGGTGGTCTGCCCCGCGTACTCCGGCTCCTCTTGAATGGCGTGCCACAGCTCAGAACACAGCCGATCGGTACGGCGGATTCCCTCGACGTACAAGGAGTATGCTCCCGCATGCGCTACATCGATGTCGTGCAGGGTGATCCACAGCAGACTGGGCGCCACCTGCCGCATCAGTCGCCGAGCGATATACACCGACAGCTCATCCGGGCTGGTTAGCGTTTGGGCATGGCTCTTGAAATCGTCCACCGATACTTTCAGCAGCATTTCCAGTTGCTGCAACTCAAACTCGCTGCCTGCGAGCTCTGGGGCGTAGTACGGTGTTTCATAGTTGTCGCGCAAAAGATGCTGATAGTCGTGTCCGCTGCCGGAGGTGGCGGCCGTAAGCAGGCGCTTCGGCAGGATGACGCGAGCACCCAATCCGGATCCATAAGAACGATGACTGCTTTCCCCAATGCGATTGAACCCGTTGCTGGGAGCGACAACCCACGCATCCGACGATGGACGCTTCAAATCCTTGCGAAAGTATTCGAACACGGTAGGCCATTCGGGTGATACCGCCGCGAAATTATTGAACGTCTCGTAGACGCCTGTGGCCAGGCTCGCCGTTGCCACATAGTGGCCCAGAATGCCCTGATTCACCACCTGCGTAAAGAAACTGGCCCGCGGAATGAGTTCACGCATGAGATGCGGGATGTTCTCTTGTCCCTCCTGCATGAAGGTTTCCTGATCCCTAGCTCCGCCACCGAAGGTGACCACCACAACTTTTCTCTTGCGTTGCGCCGCTGCAGCCCGCGCCCACGCTGGACGAAAGAGCGCGCTTCCGACTGCAACTCCGGCAGCCTCGCGCAGAAAATCGCGCCGCGTCCGCGCCAGGACGTGGCTCAGTTCGCGGTCGCTCGCCCCGTTCCGCAACGCCCTTCGCACCGGGTCTCGCCTGCTTTGTTCGGCACTTTCCATGATTCACTTCATAGGACAGCCCTTGGGCTGCCCACCCTCACTGCTTGGCGGGCGCGGCGACCTCTGAGTACACGAACTGCCGAATCTCGGCCCGCTGCTTGTCGAGATCCGCTAGATGCTGCGCCCGCTGCTGCTGGTACGTGGCCAGCTCCGCCTGCGCTTTTTCCTTCTGTCCCGTGTGCACGTAAGCTTGACCCAACCGGTAATGCGCATCGGGAATATCGGAATTCTTTTCCAAGGCTTTCAGATATTCGGGGATCGCATCGGCATAGCGCGCCTGGTCAGAAAAAAGGTTTCCCAGCTGGAAATGCGCGTCGCTGAGCTTAGGATCGAGGGCAGTCGCCTTTGTAAGCAATGCCTCGATCTGCCGAAAATCGGTGCTTGGATCCTGTGCGCGCTTTCCTTTCCACATGCTCATCGCATAGTAGTACGCAGCCCGCGCATTGTCCGGGTGCAAGTCTGAAAAACGCCGGAAGCTTTGAATGACCTCCTCGCCTTGCAGCGGAGAGCTGTCGTAAGCCTTGGATAGAAAGAAGTAGCAGCGCGGATCCGACGGGCTTAAGTCAGCCCCTCGCAGCAGTGACTTCACCGCATCGTCGTATTTGCCACGGGAATAAAGCGCGATTCCAAGCCCAATGGCCATTCGAGACGATTTCGGATACCGATCCGCACCCTGCCGGAACACCTCGATCGCAGGTTCCAGCGTGCGGTGCAGGAGCAGTTCGCTCGCCCAATCAAACAGATTGCTCTCGCTCGGCTCCATGTGCGCCGCGGTTTCAAATTCATTCGCCGCGCTCACGAAGTTCCCGTCTTTTTCCTCGATTTGTCCAAGAAGGTTGTGCAGTTCCGCCGTATTCTGCGCCTTTAAGAGAAGTTGAACGAGTGGTCGCGCCGCTTGAGTATGTCCCGTGAGCAGATACGCGAGGGCCAGATCGTAGCCATTGTCGTACGCCGAAGGTTTGCTCTGCTGTGCTTGTTTCAGAAACGGGGTCGCTTCGGCGAGCTTCCCCTGCTTGATGTAGATCTCCCCTAAATTGTGATTGGCATCGTAGCTCCGGGGATCGAGCTTCACGGCATTCGTAAGTTGCTGTCGCGCTCCCTCTACGTCTCCCAGCCGAATCAGACTGGCGGCGAGGTTCGTACGGGCTGCCGCGGACGAAGGCTTGAGGCGCACGGCCTCTTGCAGGTGCTGGTTTGCAAGCTGATCTTGCGACTCCCCAGCGTAGATCATTCCCAGCAGTTCGTGAGCTTCGAAGCTGTCAGGAACTTCGTGCAGAAGTTTCTCCAGTTGCGCGGCCGCTTCCGTCAAATGACCCGCGTCATACTGCGCCACAGCGGCCTGGAATTGGCGATTTAGTTCCTGGTCTCGATGCGAAGCAGCGGGATGATTCTGAGCGAAAGAGCAGGTGGCCACGAGGGCGAGCCCAAAGAGAATTGCAGATCTTGTGTACAACAGGCGACATCGACGAGTCACGACGCCCTTAATGGTAGCACCACGCGTAGACCGCTACAGCAAGGTCTCCATGCACAGCAGACCGAAGGCGCTCCTGACGGGAGCGCCTTCAATGTCGACCAGAACAATGCTTAGAAATACAGCTTCAGCGCAAACTGAATCTCGCGCGAAGCATACGGCGCATCGCGAGTCGATCCGATCTCGCCGAAAGTGCCGCTGCCGTACGTTATGGCACCCGTTTTTTGATCTACGTGCTTGGAAAAGTCCGTCGATCCTGAGACAGCCACCACTCCGTTGCCCCCGAACCCTGGATAATTGAAGTTTGGATGATTCAGGATATTGAAGAACTCGGATCGAAACTCCAGCCGTGTCCGCTCGGTTAGCTGGAAGTTCTTAAACAGCGAGAGGTCCAGCCGATGATATCCTGGCCCTTCAATCTGCGTTGGTTG
>QHVR01000055.1 GCA_003223595.1 Acidobacteriota bacterium | reverse complement strand
CGTTACAAGCGGAGCGTGGTGAATCGGCGCCAATGCAAAAGCACTGGTATGGCACCAGTTCGACTCTTTATCGAGATTATCCCGTCACACTGACCGCACCCACGTTGCTTCGTATTCATTGGGACGTGGTGCCTCGCGCTGGCAAGTTTCTCGACCTTCTGCGTCCTTACACCCTCATCACTGAGACAGTTTCGGTGAAGCAGGACTTCACGCAGATGAAGTCGCTGAGTCGTGAAGACCAACAGAGGCAGCTCGGCGAACTCGCTGCCCGCGGCCAGAACATCACCGCCGTGTACGCCGCCCGCAAACTCTACGGCGGCAGCTTGGGCGAAGCCAAGCAAATGGTGGATTCAGGAGCAAGAACAAGGTGCCGCGTTAGCGTTCCTAGTCAGTCACCGCTCTACACATTGAGGTAATCGCGGGGTGGTTACTTCCGGGATCGGCGATCCAAGCAATCGAATCGCCTGTTCCACTTGCCTTTCAACTACTTGCCTCGCATTACTCCGCTGGTTCTACTCCCTTCGGATAGATTGTTCCGCTCTTCACCCCCGCCTATAATCGTCCTACTCTGGCTGTTCAATTCTCCGTCAGGTTCCGGGTAGAACTCAGGAGGGCTTGGTCTGTTTAGAGCCTTCAGAAAAGGTCGAAGTATTTGGAGAGACGCCCGGATATGCGAAAGCGCCTGCAACTCGCACTGATGCTGACGGTCGGAACGACAATCGCGACCTCCTTGCCACTCAACGCCTGGGCCGCTGAGGCAGATAGCTCCGGCCACGGGATCACCGCCACCGAAGAGCATGGACGCAAGATCTATGTAGACGAGGATGCCCCAGCGAAGCCGCGGGTCACGCCGGTTCCGCAGTCCAAGCGCTCTTCACTCGTCTTCTGGAGCAGCAAAGAGAGCCGCTGGAAACCGGTGCCTTCGGCAGGTGCGGCCTCGATGCTGGCCGCGCGTTCGGCCGCGAAAGAAGTCACCCAGTATTTTGGGCATGACTCGGTTTCGTCGGCCAATGCAAAAATCATCGCCGCCAATGCTCGTGGGCATCAGGCCTCGCCGGACGAGATCGATAACGCGGTGGTGATGGCTGCCGCCCGCCACAATGTGGATGCGAATCTGGTGCGGGCAGTCATCAAAGTGGAGTCAAATTTCAATGCCAACGCCGTGTCGAATAAGGGAGCGATGGGACTGATGCAACTCATGCCCAAGACGGCACGCAGCTTAAACGTGAAGAATCCCTTTGATCCGCAGCAGAATGTCGATGCCGGCGTCCGGCACTTGAAGTATTTGCTGCAAAACTATGGCGGTGACGTGAATCTGACGCTTGCGGCTTACAACGCGGGAGAAGGCGCGGTGGCTCGAAGCGCAGGCGTCCCGCATTTTGCCGAAACGCAGAATTACGTGCGCAGGATTACAAACCTGTACAACGGCGGCTTTGATCTGACCCCATCTGGCGGATCACGGGAACCCGTGCGGGTGCAACGAGATGCGCGCGGGGTGTTGTACATCAGCAACACGGATTAAAATCTAAGCATCTGTTTAAGAGTCTCTCAGGTATCACGGCAGTTCAACTGCAACGACGGATCAGGACAGTAACGGACCGGCGACTTTGAACCAAACATTGAGCCAGCGTGGCTTGCGCTGTGGGGCGTTGCTTTTGTTAATGGCCGTCCCATTCGTGCCGACGCACGCCCGCACGCGGCACGGGCATTCGGAAGGCTGGGCCCGAGACCGCTATGCCGCCGCGGATCGCATGCGCGAGGCGCTGAACGGACGTCCTCCCGGACTACTACGGAGCGCCGAATTCTACGAAGGCGGATCCCAGCGCAGTAGCCGTAGCCGAAACGCTGGTCGAGATGGGCCGCCGCTTTGATGATGACTCGATTCTCAAGAAAGCCATTGCCCAGTACAAATTCCTCCGCCACGAATATCCCGGAAGCAAGTACCGTTGCGACGCGCTGTTCACCATCGGCGAAATCTACAAGGATGACCTGAACGATCCCGATCAGGCGCGTGCGGTATTCCAGGATTTTCTGAAGCGTTATCCGCGCAACCGTCTCGCCGAAGATGCGGAAGAGGCGGTTGCCGAACTCGATCGCCAGGCTAAAGCCGCAAAAAAGTCCGACCCGAAGAAACGGTCCACTGACGAAGAATCTGCGGGGCGGGATGAAACTAACTCCGATCTGAAACCTTCGGAAGACAACTCGCGCGGTGACGCGAGTTCATCGCCTTCGGTCTCAAGCCATGCTTCCGACTCCCACGCGCAACGCGTTGCGCGGGTGACTGCGATTCGCCACTGGTCAACCCCGGACTACACGCGGGTGGCGATTGATATTGAAACCAACATCAAGTTCGGATCGCAACGCATTTCGCATCCCGACCGAATCTTCTTTGACCTGCGGGACACGAAACTAGCCTCCACTTTGGTGGGCCAGAGTTTCGATGTGGACGATGGTTTTCTCAAGAAGATTCGGGTGGCTCAGTTCAAGCCGGGGCGGACGCGGGTGGTGCTCGAGGTGGACGACTTGTCCGACTATGACGCATTTCTGCTGCCCGATCCCTACCGACTGATCATTGACATCCATGGGAAGAAGAGTCAGAGCGCCCGGCGGAAGCACTCCCGAGAAGCGGAGATGAAAGAGGCTGCCGCCATGACGGCGGACGTCGAGGCGCCGCCCAGGGCTGGTTCGTCGAAAACTGATGCCAACCGCGCCGACACTGCAGCTCCTGTGACGAATTCGGACGAAAGCAAGTCAGCGGGCGCAACGAACGACCTCAAACAGGATTTGCGCGCAGCCGCAGGGAAGGCTCCCGTCACCACCCAAGATGTGAATGACGAAGCTGCGGTTCACCCGAAAGACGTTGTCGGCAAAAGCGGATTGCCCGATCTGCCGCGCAAGGTCAATACCAAGGCCGAGACCCCCGCGCCCACCAAGGTGATCGTGGACAATGATGACGAGGATGACACGACCGGTGCGGCGGCACCGAAGCGTAGCCCAACCCTGGCACGCAGCAAGTCATCCCGGGTAGCTTCGAATCGCAAGGCCAGAGATTTCGATGTCCGCGAAGCAAAGCCCACCGCAGGCGGTGACCGCTCGTTGATCCGCGCGCTAGGCCTGAAGATTGGCAAAATCGTGATCGATCCCGGTCACGGAGGTCACGACACGGGAACGATCGGCCCGAACGGCCTGAAAGAGAAAGATCTGGTTTTGGAAGTGGGTCGTCGCCTGGGCAAGTTGCTCGAAACGCGACTGGGCGCGGAGGTCGTTTACACGCGCAAGGACGACACCTTCATCCCGCTGGAAACCCGCACCGCCATCGCCAACCAGCAGCGCGCGGATTTATTCATCTCGATACATGCCAATTCCAGCCATGATCCTAATGCGCGCGGAGTTGAAACCTATTATTTGAACTTCACGTCTTCCCCCGAGGCGTTGGAAGTCGCGGCTCGCGAGAATGCCGTTTCGGAGAAGTCGATCTACGAACTGCAGGATCTCGTGAAGAAGATTGCGCTCAAGGAAAAGATTGAAGAGTCGCGCGAATTTGCGGCCGACGTGCAGGCCTCGCTGCACAGCGGGCTCGCTGCCAAAAGCCCATTGATCCGCAATCGTGGAGTAAAGAAAGCGCCGTTCATCGTCCTGATCGGCGCGAATATGCCGTCGATCCTGGCGGAAATCTCCTTCGTTTCGAACCCCTCGGACGAACATCGGCTGGAGACCAGCGACTATCGCCAACGCATCGCGGAGTCCCTCTACCATGGTATTGCCAATTACGCCGATGGCCTCAGCGGCGTGAAGATGGCCAGCAAGATTGATAAAGCCGCTGGCGCGAACTGACTAACAGCTTCGTTCCAGGTTTTTGCGCAGTATGCCCGTAGAAGTGACCGATCGTTCCTGCCCTCCTTCGCCATATTGTCGCCGGGCTCATTACGGCTTTGAGAGCACCTCCGCTTCCGCTAAGATATATAGTTCTGTGGGATTCGATCTTAATGTCCTTAACGAAGCAGCAAGCGCTGGAGATGTTTGAGTCCGATGATCTGATCGGCATCGGCATGGAGGCCGATGCGCTGCGCCGCAAGCTCCATCCCGAGGGTGTTGTCACCTACATCATCGATCGCAACATCAATTACACCAACTTCTGCACCGAGTATTGCACCTTCTGCGCGTTTTACCGGCCATTGAAAGGGCCTGCGGCCAAGGAAGGGTACATTCTGGACTTCGACACGATTTACGAGAAGATCAACGAGACCGTTGAACTTGGTGGTACTGGCGTGCTGATGCAGGGAGGCCTGCATCCGGACCTGAAAATTGACTGGCACGAAAAGATGCTGCGCGGGATCAAGGAACGCTTCCCGAAGATTCACCTGCATTGCTACTCGGCCTCGGAGATTATCGCGATTGCCGAGTACAGCGCACTCAGCATTCGTGACACGATTCTACGGTTGCGGGATGCAGGGCTGGATTCAATTCCGGGTGGCGGCGCGGAGATTTTGGATGACGAAGTACGGTACAAGATCGCGCGCCTGAAGTGCCTGACCGAAGACTGGATCAACGTGCATCGCACAGCACATCAAATCGGAATGCGCACCACCGCGACCATGATGTTCGGCGTGGGAGAGAAGTACGAGCATCGCATCAATCATTTTCAAAAACTTTATGAACTGCAGGAAGAGACCGGTGGCTTTACCGCCTTCATCCCGTGGAGTTTTCAGCCGGCCAACACGGCGCTTGGCGGGAGGAATTGGGATGAGGCGACTGCGGTGGAGTATTTAAAAGTGCTGGCCATCTCGCGGCTCTATCTTTCCAACTTTCTCAACGTGCAATCCAGTTGGGTGACGCAGGGCTTGAAAGTTTGCCAGATGGGGTTGCGGTTTGGCGGGAATGATGTTGGCTCGGTGATGTTAGAAGAAAATGTGGTGCGTGCCGCGGGCGTGACGAATTGCACGACCGAAGAAGAGTTGCGGCGCATCATTCGCGATGCGGGGTTCCGTCCGGCGCAGAGGGACACGTTGTATCGGCAGTATTTTCTGAACTAGGTGCCCCTCAGCGACAGGAACTGAATCCGCCCGACCTCATCCTTTAAGCGGCCATGAAGAGCCGCTCTTCCGTGATTTGGCGTTGCGATAAACCAGGGTAGAAGCGCACGGGCGACCTCGATTATCATCAGTTTGTCATGGCATTTCCGATGAAAACTTGCGTGGTTTGTGGGGAAGAATTCGAATTGAAGCCGGGGAAACCCGGGTTTGCAAATCGCTGTCCGGAGTGCAGTGAGGAAGACGCCGCCAATGCCGGCGGGAACGCGGGCGATGGGTGGAAGGGCGACAAAGGAGCCAATGCTGCCCGCCGGGAGGCGATGCGCAATCTGCTCTATCGCAAGGACAGTTGAATAGACGAGAGTTCCTGCCGGACCTGACGCTTTCGGCGGCCTGACAGCCCAAGGGGGCCGTCCTACGTGGTTCTTACGGTTTTCAGACTGCGGCGCATTCTGCGCAGCACATTAGCCAATAGCACGATCAGCAGGCAGGCGCCCCCCGCCAGCCCCCACTTCTCATTTACATTCCAGCCCAGACCCGAAAGCAAGACCAGTATTTGTGAATACGAGAGAAGTGTGACGATGACGATCATGACGTACAAATAAGAGGGCTGCGACGAGTTCATCTGTAAGCGCCTGACGGGTATGCGAGAAACTGCAATAAACATCAGTAGGATCCCGATCATCAGTCCGGGCGTGTAGAGGAATAGCGACCACTTAGGGCCGAAAGCATTTGTCTCACCCTGCAGCGGCACTACACTTGGCAGTTGCGGGTAAACCAGGAGTGTCGGCAGGGCACTAAGCAGAATCAGCGCGGCCGCCGCAAGATAGTAGCGCCGGAGAACTGGGATTGCACTTACCTGAGTCGGCTCGCCGATCTGTGTTGCAACTTCCGACGGATGCTCTGTGAATTTGAACATTGGGCCACAAGTACTGAGCCTTAGGGACACTATCGTCCACCAAGGACAACGCTCAGGCTGCTTTCTGGGGGCATTCGGATTATGTCTGCTGAATTTCTGTCTGTCAACGGAACCACAGGACATGGGCGCCTCAGTCTCGATAAAATCGATTTGCGCCCATAGACTGCTCTTGCGTGCCGCTTGCAGACTCTCGCGACGTCTCCCTATGAAACTGGTCTCCCGATTTTTATGCCTGGCTGTGCTGGCTAGTTGTGCTCTGTGCCAGCAGTCCGGGGTCGTGCCAACGTCCCAGAAAGCCGCAATCGACGGCATCGTTACGAAGGATCCCAGCGGTGAAGCAGTGAAGAAGGTTCTGGTCGAACTGATTGCTGAGAATCAAAAACAGGGTGGCGACTACACCGCTACAACTGGCCCGGACGGTGCGTTTCGCATCGAGAACATCCTGCCGGGACGGTACCGCCTGTTTGCTGAGCGCATCGGGTTTCTCGACATCGATAAACATCACGGAAGGTCGGAAGGACGAGTTGTCACTCTGCGGCCGGGCGAGGAAGTTAAGGATCTGCAGATCCGGCTGCAGGCTGCGGCGGTGCTCCGCGGACGCGTCACCGACGAAGACGGAGACCCGCTAGCCGGGGCGGAAGTCAGCGCTCTGCGTCAGACTTTCGCGGCCGGGCACAAACATTGGGAGCAGGTCGCATCGGAGCGCACAAACGATTTGGGCGAATATCGGATTGCGAATCTGCCCGCCGGGAGCGTGTTCGTTTCGGTGAATCCTCCGCCCGACTTTAAAAACCTGATTGAGTCCGCGGGCGCGCCTGGCGAAGGAAAAAGTTCCGCCCCGGATAACGGGCAGGCTACGGCGTATCAGACGACCTATTATCCCGGGACAGCGGACCGGAGCCAGGCCATGCCCATTCAGTTGCATGCTGGCGATGAGTTTCCCGCCAACTTCTCTTTGACCCCTGGTCCGAGCTTGAGCATTCGCGGACAGGTCGTGAATCTTCCGCCGCGGACCTCGGCAACGATCATGCTGCAGTCACGCGATTTCCGGCTGGTCACCAGCGGGACCGAGGTGCATAAGGACGGCACCTTCGTGATCCGCGATGTTTCGCCGGGCAGCTACCTGGTGCTGGCTAGCGTCGAGGGATCTTCCGTGCCCATGATCGCGCGGCAGGATCTGGAAGTGGGATCGAGCAATGTCGATGGGCTGCGGCTTTCACCACAGCCGGGAGCCACCGTGCGCGGACGATTGCGGTTGGAGAGCGCCGGAAAGCGATTTGATGCGGACCAGGTTTATCTTGTGCTGCAACCGGTCGACGGACAAGATGACGAGGTTGCAATTCCGGGCGCGAATTTCTCGAATCTGGCGCACGTGGCAGCCGGTGGCGAGTTCGTATGGAGAGATGTGCCTCCCGGAAACTATTACGTGCAGATTGTGGGTAACGGCAGCGGCGTGAATGAAGATTGGTTTCTGAAAACAGTTCTCTCGGGCACGCGCGAGGTCAGTGAATCGGGAGTTGCCGTGAGTGGCGGGACGGTTCTCCTCGACCTGGTCGCTAGCGCGAACGGTGCCGTGGTCGATGGAGTAGTCGTGGACTCCAAAGACCAGCCGGTGGCGAATGCGGTCGTTGTCGCGGTACCGGAGTCACGGCTGCGCGGGCGCGTGGATCAATATCGCCAGACTGTCAGCGATCAGAATGGCCACTTCACATTGCGCGGGATCCGCGGCGGGACCTACACACTTTTCGTCTGGGACAGTGTGGATGGGCAAGCGTATTTCAATCCCGAATTTCTGAAGAGCTACGAGGGGCAGGGAAAAGCTTTGCAGCTGAGTGAAGCCGAACGCAAGACGGTGCAGTTAACCGTGATTGCTGTCGGCGATGAGCAGTAACGAGATCAGTAGCAAATTCGGCAGCATTTGCTGTTTTCTTCTCGCGGCCCAGAGTTACAGCGTGCACCGGATGGACTCAAGACCATCTCACAGCTAGCCTCGGAACTATCCGCGATGAACGCCGAAGACGATCGTTGCAGGGTAGAACTGGAAGGCTTTTTTCTCTCGCGCGCAGAGCAAGTAAATACCCCACGCACTCTGCTGATTGCGGCTCATCCGGATGATGAAACCATCGGCGCCGGCGCCCTGCTCCGACGCAGGCCCAACATCAAAGTTATTCATGTCACTGACGGCTCGCCGCTCAATCCCGGTGATGCCCTCGCCGCCGGGTTTGTAACCCGAGCAGAATATGCGGAGGCGCGCCGGAAAGAAACGGTTCAGGCTCTCGCCCACGCCGGCATTCGTGAGGACGCGATCACGAATCTGCAATTCACGGATCAACAGCTTTCATTCCAGATGAAGGAACTAACAGAGAGAGTACTGGCAATCGTGCGGCAGTTCCAGCCCGAGGTCGTGCTGACGCATGCCTATGAGGGCGGTCACCCCGACCATGATTCGGTTGCGTTTGCTTGCCAAATGGCGCGCCGCGCCGCTTCTTTTTGCTTATGCGAGTTCGCGGGATATCACGCAGGATGTGCCGGAATGGAGATTCACACTTTTCTGCCCCGTGCGCAGCAAACGCAATACACGTATCCGCTGAACGCCGGCGAGAGGGAACTCAAGATCGCCATGATCAAAAGTTTCGCGACTCAGGAAAGAACCTTGCAACCCTTTACTCAGTCGGAAGTGGAGAGATTTCGGGTGGCTC